>NZ_JASCOS010000127.1:0-10177 GCF_029959705.1 Stenotrophomonas sp. PS02297
CCCAGGCGCGCCAGCACCAGCCAGCCGCTGCGCGCCGCGCGCGGCAGCTTCGCTCCCGGCGACGCGTCGGCCTGCTGCTCGGCCAGCGCGGCCTCGGCCGCGCGGCGCCGGTGCAGCCGGGTCAACGTCGCCAGCATTGCCATGATCAGTGCCACATACGTCAACGCGACCAGGCCGTCGAGCGTGACCGTGCTTACCTGCGAGGTGCGCGCGGCGCGGTTGATCTCGCGCAGCAGCACGGTCAGCCAGGTCAGTCCGGCGGCTCCCCAGGCGAACCAGCGCAGGCGCAGCGCCGCCGTGTCGTCGATGTTGAGCAGCCGCCACGATGGCCGGTGCGGTACCAGCAGACAGGCCGCCAGCGCGGCGATGAAGGCCGATACGAAGGTGACCCAGATGAACTTGTCCGCCACCGACTCCAGCCGCGGCGGAATCGCCGAGATCCCATGCAGGCTGGCGACCATCACCACGGCGGCGAAACCCGGCAGCAGGGTACCGACCAGCAGCAGCCAGACCGCCAGTCCCGAACGGCGCAGGCGCCCAGCCGGCGCGTGGTCGGAAGCGGCATAGCGGCGGCCGAGGTGGCGCAGCCACAGCCGCAGCGGGAACACCATCAGCAGGGCCAGCGCCGCCCCCAGCAGCGGCGAGCTCCAGCCATGCGCGGCCACCGCCGTTTCCAGGCCGCCTGCCGCCTGCCGGTACAGCCCCTGGATGCGCGTGAGGTCGTCGGGCAGGCTGCCGGCGAACTGGCGCCACAGCGCCGGCGACAGCGGCGAACCGACCTTGCGTCCGAACTGCTCGCCGATCTGCTGGCTGCGCGCCTTCTCGATCGAATCGCTCAGCTGGCGCGCATCCTCGGCCAGCAGCTTGCCGCGCTTGACGTCCGCATCGACCTGGCTGCGCTGCTGATCCAGCGCGTTGCGCTGGCGGGTGATGCTGCGCTCCTCGGTGGCACCGTCGTCCAGCGGCCCAAGCTGGGCGATGCGTGCGTCGATCTGCTCCAGCTGCGGCACCAGCGCCGCCACCGCGGCATCGGCATCGCGCTTGGCCTGCAGCGCCTGTTCGGAAAGCGTACGCAGTGTTTCCGGCGCGTCGGCGTCGTCCAGCGAACGACGCACCGCCTGCAGCGCGCGCTCGGCCTGGCCGATGCGCGCCTGCGGCGACGGCGCCTCGGCGGCCGGATCGGCGGCACTGGCCGCCAGGGGCGACATGCCGCTCCCGGCCAGCAGGAACACCAGCAACAATGCGCGCAGCAACGGGAAACGGTGGCGGAAGGACAAGGCGGTGGATCCGCGGGCATGCGCGGACCACCGCGCGTGTGCGGACTATAAGTCAGCCCGCGTCCACGCTCCGACAACAGCGCGCCTGCCAGCGCCGTCCTGTTGCCCTCACGGCGAGCATCGCGCAGCCCGGCTCAGTACTTCAGGCCGAGCTCGGCCACGTGCGGCCGATGCGACGCGTAGAGGTCCTGGAATTCTTCCTCGGTGAGCTCGTCGAGCGCATACACCGCCACCGGGTCCCACTCGCGGTCGGTCGGCAGCGGCTGCCGCGGCCCGGCGCGCAGCGAGTAGCTTCCGCCCTCGTAGTCGACCAGGTCCGGGACCTGCTCCCAGCGTTCGCGCGCAAAGCGCTCCGGGTCCTTGAGAAGGATCACGGCGTACATCGGCCTCTCCCGTTTTCGGAGCTGCAAGCCTAACGCAAGCGCGTTGCCGGAGCGTGCCGCGACGCCGCGGGCGAGCGCTTGGGCACATCGCATTCACCGCCGCTGGCCTATAGCTCCATGGACCCGCCCTGCCGGAGTCCGCCATGAACCATCCGCCGCTGCCCACCGTCGCCGCCCTCGACCTGCCGCGCTATCTCGGCACCTGGTACGAGATCGACCGCCTGCCGATGCGCCACGAACCGGAAGATGCCACCGACGTCAGCGCGCACTACACGCTCGAAGACGATGGCGGCATCCGCGTGCGCAACCGCTGCCTGCGCGATGGCGAACTGCAGGAGGCCATCGGCCAGGCCCGGCCGATCGATGCGTCCAACAGCCGCCTGGAGGTGAGCTTCCTGCCCGAAGGGCTGCGCTGGATTCCGTTCACCAAGGGCGACTACTGGGTGATCCTGGTCGATGCCGGCTATGCCAACGCGCTGGTCGGCAGCCCGGACCGCAAGTACCTGTGGCTGCTGGCGCGCGAACCGCACATGGACGAGACCACCCGCCAGCACTACATCGGCTACGCGCGCCAGCAGGGCTTCGACGTGGAGCGCCTGATCCACACGCCGCACACCGGCCATCCGACCGCCTGAACGGCCTGCGACGGGACCGCTGCATGGACCTGAAGAGCGGCTACCCCTTCTGGGCGGTCAGGAACGGCCTGATGCGCGCCTATCCGCCGTTGCGGCAGGCGCTGCGCTGCGATGTCCTGGTGATCGGCGGCGGCATCACCGGCGCGCTGGTCGCCGACGAGCTGGCCCGCCACGGGCACGACGTGGCGGTAGTAGAACAGCGCGACATCGGCTGGGGATCGAGCGCGGCCAGCACCGCGCTGCTGCAGTACGAGATCGATACGCACATGGTCGACCTGGCCAGACGTTACGGCGAGCAGGCGGCGGTGCTGGCCTACCGCGCCTGCGCCGACGCGATCCCGGCGCTGCAGGCGCTCGCGGCGGAAGTGCGCGGCGTCGACTTCCGCCGCGGCGACAGCCTCTACTACGCCAGCCGCAGGCGCCATCGCGACGACCTGCGCGCCGAGTTCGGGCTGCGCAGGAAGCACGGCTTCGGCGTGCACTGGCTGGAACCGGGCGACCTGCTTGCCGCCTATGGCTTCCAGGCGCCGGCGGCCATCCTCAGCGACCTGGCCGCCAGCCTGGACCCGTACCGCATGGCGCACCGCCTGCTGGCGCGCCTGCAGCGGCGCGGCGCGCGGGTGTTCGACCGCACCACCATCGCCAGCCTGCGCCCGATCTCGCGCGGCGTGGTGGCGACCACCGCCGATGGCGTGCAGGTGCGCTGCGGCCATGTGGTGCTGGCCGCCGGCTATGCCAACGAACGCTGGCTCGACCAGCGCGTCGCGCGCAACCGCAGCAGCTATGCCTTCGTCACCGATCCGCTGCCGGCCGAGGCGCTCGGGCCGCTGCGCCGGACCATGCTGTGGGAATCGGCCCGTCCCTACCTGTACCTGCGCAGCACCGCCGACCTGCGCCTGCTGGTCGGCGGCGAGGACGACGCCGTGGACGTGCCGGCACGCCGCGATGCGCGCGTGGACCGCAAGGCGCATCGGCTGGTCGCCAAGGTGCGGCACCTGTTCCCGCAGCTGCCGGTGACGCCGGCCTTCGCCTGGGCCGGCACCTTCGCCGAAACCCGCGACGGACTGCCGTTCTTCGGCGCGCATCCGCAATGGGGACCGCACGTACTGTTCGCCATGGCCTATGGCGGCAACGGCATCACCTACTCGATGCTCGGCGCCGGCCTGCTGCGCGCGGCGATCGAGCGGCGCCGGCACCGGCTGTCGGGGTTGTTCGGTTTCGCCCGCCTGGAGTGAGCGCGCCGCCCACGACAGCCCCGGTTCACCGCCGCCGCGCTAGCGTCGGCGTCTCCCACCTGCCACGATGACGGCCCCAGCCAGGAGCGCCAGCGCGATGAACCGGTCCTTCACGATCCTTGCCTGCCTGCTGGCGCCGGCCCTGGCGACGGCGCAGCCGGCCGGCACCGCGCCCGGTTCGCTGGACCTGAGCGTGCCGCAGGCGCCGATGCGCTATCTCAACGATCCGTCCTACCAGGCCGATGCCCCGGGCACCTACTACGGCGACCACAGCGGCCCATTGCCGCGCAAGGACGCCACGGCCGCGACGGTGGTCGACGACAAGCTGCAGGTGCACGGCGCGCTCAGCACCGGCATCGGTTATTCCAAGGCCTACGGCAACAGCCACTGGAGTTCGGCCGATATCAACATCGGCAAGAACTACAACACCGACGAAGGCAAGACCCGGCGCGTGGACCTGAACATCCATGTCAGCCAGGGCAAGGGCGCCGGCCCGTTCGGCTACGGCCCCGGCCCCTGGTACGGCGGCTGGTGAGCCCGCGCCGCGCCGGCCACAGGCGCGGACGGCATCAACCGCCGCAGCGCATCCAGGCGCAGTCGATGGCGTCCAGCGCCAGGTGCAGCAGCAGGCCGATGCCGAACAGCCGCGTACGCCGCGGCAGCAGCAGTCCCGCATAGACGATGGCCGCCGGCGCGGTGTGCAGCGGGTGGAAACCGATGCTGCAGCGGTCCGGCGCATAGATCGGATCGGCCAGCAGGTGGTCCAGGTCGATCACCCAGCCCAGCAGCATCAGCAGCCAGGCGCGGCCGAAGCGCGGGCGCCAGAACAGCCACGCCAGCAAGGCCGGCACCGCCGCGTGCAGGCACAGGTGCAGGATCGCGCGCAGTCCCATCGGCCGCTCAGGCGCCGGCCAGCGAGGCCATGTCGATGACGAAGCGGTATTTCACGTCCGAACGCTCCATGCGCGCGAAAGCCTCGTCGATGCGCTGCATCGGGATCGATTCGCAGTCCGGGTAGACCCCACGCTCGGCGCAGAACTCCAGCAGTTCGCGGGTCTGTGCGATGCCGCCGATCAGCGAGCCGGACACCTGGCGGCGGCCGCGCATCAGCGCCGCGGCGTTGACCGGCATCTGCTCCAGCGCGCCGACCACGACGATGCGGCCTTCCACGTCGAGCAGGCGCACGTAGGGGTCGAGTTCGTGCGCCACCGGCACCGTGTCGATGACCAGGTCCATCGATGCAGCCGCCGCCTTCATCGCCTCGGCGTCGCGCGACAGCAGCACGCGATGCGCGCCAAGCGCGCGCGCATCGTCGGCCTTGGCCGCGCTGCCGGTCACCAGGGTGACCTCGCAGCCCAGGGCCACGCCGAGCTTGACCGCCATGTGCCCCAGTCCGCCCAGTCCCACCACGCCCAGCCGCGTGCCGGGGCCGGCGCCGTAGTGGCGCAGCGGCGACCAGGTGGTGATGCCGGCGCACAGCAGCGGCGCGGCGCGCGCCAGGTCCAGCTTGGGCGACAGGCCGATGGCAAACGGCTCGCGCACCACGATCATCCGCGAATAGCCGCCCAGCGTGGTCTCCCCGCTGACGCGATCGCGGCCGTTGTAGGTCATGGTCGGGCCCTGCCGGCAGAACTGCTCCTCGCCGTGCCCGCACTGGTCGCAGGCCAGGCAGCTGTCGACCATGCAGCCGACACCGACCGGATCGCCCACCTTCAGCCGCGCGACCGCGCTGCCCACCGCACTGACCCGGCCGATGATCTCGTGGCCCGGCACCATCGGGTAGCGCGAACCGCCCCAGTCGTTGCGGACCTGGTGCAGGTCCGAGTGGCAGACGCCGCAGTACAGGATGTCGATGGCCACGTCGTCCGGGCGCAGCGCGCGGCGCTCGATGGCCATTGGCTGCAGCGGCGCGCCGGCCGATGGCGCGGCGTAGGCGGGAATGTGCATGGCTGTTCCGGGGGGAAGGACCACCGGATTGTACCGGCCGCTCCCGGCGGCGGCGTTACACTGTGCGCCCTGCCGGGCAGTCGCGCCGCGGCCGTTCCGGAGTGGTGATGATCAACAACGACGTACTGCGCAGCATCCGCTACATGCTCGACCTGGGCGACAAGCACGTGGTGGACCTGATCCACATGGCCGACCCGGCGGTCGACGTGGACCAGGCGCAGGTGCACGATTTCCTGCGCCGCGACGACGAGCCGCTGTTCGAAGCCTGCCCGGACGCGGCGCTGGCGCGCTTCCTCGACGGCCTGATCCTCCACTTCCGCGGCCGCGACGACTCGCAGCCGCAGCGCACGCCGGAAACGCGCATCACCAACAACCTGGTGCTGAAGAAGCTGCGCGTCGCCTTCCAGCTCAAGGACGTGGACATGCACGAGATCTTCGAGGCGGCCGGCTTCCCGCTGTCCAAGCCGGAGCTGTCGGCCCTGTTCCGCCAGCCGGACCACAAGAACTACCGGCCCTGCGGCGACCAGGCGCTGCGCAATTTCCTCAAGGGCCTGACCGCGCGCCTGCGCGCCGCCTGAAGGGGACGGCACCGTCCGCTGCATCGGCGTGCCCCTGTAGAGCGGGGCAACGCCCCGCTGAAGCCTTCCCGGGCAAGCCCCGCCGGGCGTTGCCCGGCGCTACAGGATGCGCGGCCTGCAACCGGTCCGGCACCACAGGTCCACGGCAGAAGCCCGGCATCGCTGGGCATCACGACCAGCCCCCTGTAGAGCGGGGCAACGCCCCGCTGGAGGCTTCCCGGGCAAGCCCCGCCGGGCGGTGCCCGGCGCTACAGGATGCGCGGCCCTGCAACCGGTACGGCACGACAGGTCCACGGCAGAAGCCCGGCATCGCTGGGCATCACGACCAGCCCCTGTAGAGCGGGGCAACGCCCCGCTGGAGCCTTCCCGGGCAAGCCCGCCGGGCGGTGCCCGGCGCTACAGGATGTCCGGCACGACTGACGCACAGCAAAAAGCCCGGCATCGCCGGGCTTTTTGCATGTCGCTGTCCGCGGGCTTCTTACCAGCTGAAGCGCGGGCCGACCGACCATTCCTTGTCGCCGTGGCGGTCCATCTTGATGTCGCCGTTGATGCCCCAGTTCTGGTTCAACTTCACCTGGCCACCCAGGCGGCCGTAGAACTGGCCTTCCGGATTGACGCCGTGCTTCCTGGTGTAGTCCTGGTAACCAGCAAAGGCATACACCTCGACGTGCTCACCGAACGCGTTGCGCAGGCCCACTTCGGCGTTGTAGCCGTCGAAGTCCAGGTTGCTGTGGTGCGGGTCGAACTTCTGGTAGGCCACGCGCGCGACCAGGTCGGCGCTCGGCGCGATGGCGCGGTTGTAGCCCGCACCGATGCGCCACTGGTCGTACTTGGCGTCGGTGTGGTCGACCTTCTGCTGGGTGAAATCACCGAACACATGGAAGTTCGGGTGGAAGGCCCAGGAGCCCTTCAGCGCCCAACCGTCGGCGTCGGGACCGGAAACGTCGGTCTTGACGTAGTCGCCTTCGACATAGTTGTAGGAAAGATTGTCGGCAGCCGAAGCGGCGAACGGGAGGGCGGCCGCCAGGGCCAGGGCAATCAGGGAAGTCTTCATGGGGGTACACCTTCAGGAATTACTGTCTGGTGGCGCGGCGGCTCGTCGGCTGCCTGCGTCCGGATGTAATTTTTCCGTTATCCACCTCAATCCTTCCTGAAGTCGCCGTCCCGCCTGAACGGCTTTTTTAGGCTTTTATTCAGGCGTTTTCTGGCACGCGCGCGCCCTGCCACGGCTTCCTTTCGCCAGCCTTTTGCCTCCCGCCGGAGAATGCAGCGGCGCACCGGTGGCGATGTCGCTGAGGATCGGGCAGTCCGGCCGCTCGTCGCCGGCGCAGCAGTCGGCCAGGGTCTGCACCGTGGCCACCATGTCCTGCAGTTCGGCGATGCGCTGCTGCAGCACCGCCACATGCTCCAGCGCCATGCGCTTGACGTCGGCGCTGTGGCGCGAGCGGTCGCGCCACAGCTGCAGCAGTCCGCCGATGCGTTCCACGCTGAAGCCCATGTCGCGCGAGCGCTTGATGAAGCCCAGCGTGTGGATGTCGCGCGGCCCGTAGACGCGGTAGCCGGACGCGGTGCGCGCCACCGGGCCGATCAGGCCGCTGTCCTCGTAGTAGCGGATCATCTTGGCCGAGATGCCGGTGGCCTTGGCCGCCTGGCCGATGTTCATGGCGTCTTCCATCATCGTCTCCGTGGGGGCACACCACAGCGCGCCATGGGTCGTACCGGGAAAACCTCATCACGCGCAAAGGTGCGCCCGTGCTCATGCCCAGGGCATGAATCGCCGCAGCCGCAGCGCGTTGCCGAGCACGAACACCGAGGACAGCGCCATCGCCCCGGCGGCGAACACCGGCGACAAAAGCACGCCCCACAGCGGATACAGCACGCCCGCCGCCACCGGGATCAGCGCGGTGTTGTAGGCGAATGCCCAGAACAGGTTCTGGCCGATGTTGCGCATCGTCGCCTGGCTCAGCGCGATGGCGTTGGGCACGCCCTGCAGGCTGCCGGACATCAGCACCACGTCGGCGGCCTCGATCGCCACGTCGGTGCCGGTGCCGATGGCCATGCCGACGTCGGCCGCGGCCAGCGCCGGCGCGTCGTTGATGCCGTCGCCGACGTAGGCCAGGCGGCCATGCGCGGCCTGCAGCCGGTTGACCGCATCGACCTTGCCTTCCGGCAGCACCTCGGCCACCACCTCGTCGATGCCCAGCTGGCGCGCGATGGCCTCGGCGGTACGGCGGTTGTCGCCGGTGATCATCGCCACCTTCAGCCCCAGCGCGTGCAGGCGGGCGATGGCCGCGGCGGTGTCGGGCTTGATCGGATCGGAAACGGCGATGATCGCGGCGAGCCTGCCGTCGATGGCGGCATACAGCGGGGTCTTGCCTTCCTCGCCGAGCCGCGTGGCGATGGCGGCGAACGCCAGCACATCCAGCCCGATCTTCTGCATGAAGCGGTCCGCGCCCACCTCCACCCGCACGCCGTCCACCTGCGCGCGCACGCCATGGCCGGTGACCGACTCGAAGGCCTGCACCGGCGGCAGCGCCAGCCCGTCTTCCAGCGCGGCCTTCACGATCGCGCGCGCGATCGGATGCTCGGAGCGGTCTTCCACCGCCGCCACCTGCGCCAGCACCGGTCCGCGGGCGAAGCCGTCGGCCAGGTGCAGGTCGGTCAGCAGCGGCCGGCCTTCGGTCAGGGTGCCGGTCTTGTCCACCGCCACCACCGTCGCTTCCTTCAGCAGCTGCAGCGCCTCGCCCTTGCGGAACAGCACGCCCAGCTCCGCGCCGCGGCCGGTGCCGACCATGATCGAGGTCGGCGTCGCCAGGCCCATCGCGCAGGGGCAGGCGATGATCAGCACCGCCACCGCGTTGACCAGGGCGAACGTCAGCGCCGGCGAAGGCCCGGACAGCCACCATGCCACGAAAGTGAGCAGCGCCAGGCCCATCACCACCGGCACGAACCACATCGTGATGCGGTCCACCCGCGCCTGGATCGGCAGCTTGGCGCCCTGCGCCTGTTCCACCAGGCGGATGATCTGCGCCAGCACGGTGGCGCCGCCGACCGCGGTGGCGCGCACGCCGAGCGCGCCGGTCTGGTTGACGGTGCCGCCGACCACGCCGGCGCCGGCCGCCTTGGCCACCGGCACCGGCTCGCCGGTGATCATCGATTCGTCCACGTAGCTGTCGCCGTCCACCACCACGCCATCGACCGCGATGCGCTCGCCGGGACGCACGTCGACCACGTCGCCGGCCACGACCTGCGCCAGCGGCACCTCCACCGCGCCGCCATCGCGGCGCACGCGCGCGGTCCTGGCCTGCAGCTTGAGCAGGCGCCTGATCGCCTCGGAGGTGCGGCCCCTGGCGCGCGCTTCGAGCATGCGCCCGAGCAGGATCAGGGTGACGATGACCGCCGCCGCTTCGTAATAGACATTGACCGTGCCCGCCGGCAGCAGGCCCGGCAGGAAGGTCGCCACCAGTGAGAAGCCGTAGGCGGCCAGCGTGCCGACCGCGACCAGCGAGTTCATGTCCGGCGCGGCGCGCAGCAGCGCGGGAATACCGGCGCGGTAGAAGCGGCGACCGGGGATCGCCAGCACCAGGGTGGTCAGCGTGAACTGCAGCAGCCAGCTGTTGTGCGTGCCCAAGGTCGCGGCGATGGCGTGGTGGAAGGCCGGCACCAGGTGCGCGCCCATTTCCAGTACGAACACCGGCAGGGTCAGCGCCGCGGCCAGCAGCAGGTCGCGCCTGAGGCCGCGCAGTTCCTCGTCGCGGCGCTGCGCTTCGCGGTCGTCGTCCACGGACGCCTCCAGCATGTGCGCCTGGTAGCCGGCTTTCGCGACCGCCGCGACCAGCGCGGCCGGATCGAGCGCGGCGTCGCCGTGCACCAGTGCGCGGCCGGTGGCGAGGTTGACGCTGGCCGACCGCACGCCGGACACCCTGGCCAGAACGCGCTCGACGCGGCCCACGCACGAGGCGCAGGTCATGCCGTCGATGCCGAGCTCCAGCGGTACCGGCGCGGGCACTTCGTAACCGGCCTTCTCCACCGCTCGGACCAATGCCTGCCGGTCCACGCCATCGCCGCGCACGGTGGCGCGGCCGGTGGCCAGGTTCACCGCGGCGCTGGCCACGCCGGGCA
>NZ_JASCOS010000128.1:0-10133 GCF_029959705.1 Stenotrophomonas sp. PS02297
GCGCCCCCTGACTCAGGGGGAACACGCCAGCGCTTCGCGCTGCCGCCCCACGGTCTGCGCTGCAGACCGCGGGCCCCGTCTCTCGCTTGCCACACCCCGCGCCTTCGGCGCGCCCCCTGACTCAGGGGGCTTTCCCCAAACACTCCTCCGCAGGAGCGCACCTCAGTGCGCTCCTGCCGGAATACCGCCCAGCGGCTACAATCGCCGCCATGCGCGTCTACCTGCAGCAGCCGCCCAGCGGCAACGAATCCCCCCGCTATGTACAGCTTTCCCTGTTGCCGGACCTGCTCGGCGGCTGGGAACTGCTGCGCGAGACCGGCCAGACCGGCGGGCGCGCGCAGCTGCGCCGCGAGCTGTACCTGCAGCAGGACGAAGCCCGCCATGCCTTCGAGAAGGCGCGCGATGCGCACATCAAGCGCGGTTTCCAGGTGGTGTTCGCCAGCGGCGAGCCGCACCCCTGACCGGCCCCGGCGCCCGGCGCGCCGCCCCGGCCCAACGGCCACGTTCCAAGGAGTTTTCCGTGACCAGCCCCCTCCGCAACGATCGCTTCCTGCGCGCCCTGCGCCGCGAGCCGGTGGACTGCACGCCCGTCTGGCTGATGCGCCAGGCCGGCCGCTACCTGCCGGAGTACCGCGCCACCCGCGCCCGCGCCGGCAGCTTCCTGGGCATGGCCAAGCACCCGGAGGTCGCCTGCGAGGTGACGCTGCAGCCGCTGGAACGTTTCGACCTGGACGCGGCCATCCTGTTCTCCGACATCCTCACCGTGCCCGACGCGATGGGGCTGGGCCTGTATTTCGCCGATGGCGAAGGTCCGAAGTTTCACCACCCGGTGCGCGATGCCGCGACCATCGCCCGGCTGGCGGTTCCGGACATGGAGACCGAGCTGGGCTACGTGATGGACGCGGTACGGCTGATCCGCCGCGAGCTGGACGGCAAGGTGCCGCTGATCGGTTTTTCCGGCAGCCCGTGGACGCTGGCCTGCTACATGATCGAAGGCGGCGGCAGCAAGGACTACGCGCGCATCAAGGCGATGGCGTTGAACGAGCCCAAGGCGCTGCACCAGCTGCTGCAGGTGGTGACCGACGCGGTCGTCGCCTACCTGGCCGCGCAGCGCGCGGCAGGCGCGCAGGCGCTGCAGGTGTTCGACACCTGGGGCGGCGTGCTGTCGCCGGCGATGTACCGCGAATTCTCGCTGCCCTACCTGGCGCGCATCGCGCGCGAGCTGGAACGCGGACAGGATGCGCAGCGCACGCCGCTGATCCTGTTCGGCAAGGGCACCGGCCAGTACGTGGCCGAACTGGCCGCCACCGGCGCCGAAGGCGTGGGCGTGGACTGGACCCTTTCGCTGGAAGACGCCGCACGCGCGACCGCCGGCAAGGTGGCGCTGCAGGGCAACCTCGACCCGACCACGCTGTACGGGTCGCCCGAGGCGATCACCCGTGAAGTGGGCAAGGTGCTGGACAGCTACGCCGCCGGCAATGGCGGCTCGCGCGAGGGCCATGTCTTCAATCTCGGCCATGGCATGTCGCCGGACATGAATCCAGAGCACGTGGCCGTGCTGGTGGACGCCGTGCACCGCCTCAGCCGCCGCTGAGCACGCGCCCGGGCGCGGCCAGGCCGCCCCGGGTTTGCCGACGCCCCGCGCCATCCGCGCCGGGGCGTGCGCGGCACCTGCACGCGCGACCGCGGACAATGGCCCACCGCCCCGGCCACGAGAGCGCCCGATGCCCACACCCCCTTCCAGCCCCCTGCCCGCCGGCGACCCGCACAAGCCCCTGCTGTGGCTGGTGTCGCTGGCGATCTTCATGCAGATGCTGGATTCGACCATCGTCAACACCGCGTTGCCGGCGATGGCGCGCAGCCTGGGCGAAAGCCCGCTGCAGATGCAGTCGGTGGTGTTCAGCTATGCGCTGGCGGTGGCCAGTTTCATTCCGGCCTCGGGCTGGATCGCCGACCGCCTGGGCACCCGCCGCACCTTCCTGGCCGCGATCGTGCTGTTCACCCTCGGCTCGCTGGCCTGCGCGCTGTCGCCCACCCTGCACTGGCTGGTGGCCGCGCGCGTGCTGCAGGGCGTCGGCGGGGCGATGCTGCTGCCGGTGGGACGGCTGGCGGTGATGCGTTCGGTACCGCGCGAACAGTTCCTCTCGGCGATGAGCTTCATCGCGATCCCGGCGCTGGTCGGCCCGCTGCTGGGGCCGACGCTCGGCGGCTGGCTGGTGCAGGCCGCGTCCTGGCACTGGATCTTCCTGATCAACCTGCCGATCGGGCTGATCGGCCTGTTCGCCGCGCTGCGCATCATGCCCGACCACTACGGCCAGGAACGGCATCACTTCGACCTGGCCGGCTACCTGATGCTGGCCTTCGGCATGGTCGCGCTGTCGCTGGCGCTGGACGGCGCCTCCGGCTTCGGTTCGGCGCACGCGCTGGTGCTGCTGCTGGCGGTGATCGGCATCGCCGCGCTGGCCGGCTACTGGCTGCACGCGGCCGGGCGCCGCGATGCGCTGTTCCCGCTGACGCTGTTCCAGACCGCCAGCTTCCGCATCGGCATCCTCGGCAACCTGTTCTCGCGCATCGGCAGCGGCGCGATGCCGCTGCTGATCCCGCTGCTGCTGCAGGTGGGCATGGGCATGAGCCCGATGGCGGCGGGCATGATGATGATCCCGGTGGCGCTGGCCGGCATGGCCGCCAAGCGCGCGGCGGTGACCCTGGTGGAACGCTTCGGCTACCGCCGCATCCTGATGATCAACACCGTCTGCGTCGGCCTGGCGATGGCCAGCTTCATGTTCGTCACCGCGCAGCAGCCGCTGTGGGTGCGGCTGCTGCAGCTGGCGCTGTTCGGCGCGTTCAACTCGATGCAGTTCACCGTGATGAACACCGTGACCCTGCGCGACCTGGACGTCGGCCAGGCCAGCAGCGGCAACAGCCTGCTGTCGATGGTGATGATGCTGGCCACCGGCTTCGGCGCGGCCACCGCCGGCAGCCTGCTTTCCGCGTTCGGCACCCATCTCACCGGCCATGGCGCCAGCGCGGCCCTGCACGCCACTTTCGTCTGCGTCGGCGCGATCACGCTCAGCTCGACCCTGGTGTTCTGGCAGTTGCCGGAAAACCGCCCGCATCCGCGCGCGGTCGAGGAAGTGGTCGAGTAGTCAGCGCGGACGCTGTTCCGGTGGCGCGCCATCGGCCGTCGCCGGACGCCACGCCGCGGCAATGGCCGCCACCAGCATCTCGCCGGTCACCGGCTTGCGCAGGAAACCGTCGAAGCCGGCCGCACGCGCCTGCTGTTCGGCCGCGCCGTCGGAACGCGCGGTCACCGCCACCAGCGGGAAATGGTGGCCCTGGCCACGCAGCTGGGCGGCCAGGGCCAGTCCGTCCAACGCCGGCAGGTCCAGGTCGAGCAGGCCGATGTCGAAGGATCCCGCCGCCACTTCGCCGAGCGCGGCCAGCCCGTGCAGCGCATGCACGACCTGGTGGCCCCGCGTGCGCAGCAGGCCTGCAATCACGTCGGCCACGGTGGGATCGTCCTCGACCAGCAGGATGCACAGGCTGCCTTCGGGCCCTCCGCCCGGCGGCCGCGCCGGTGCGTCGCGTCCGTCTTCCAGCGGCGTCCACGGCAGCGGCAGTTCGACGATGAAGCGCGCGCCGGCGCCCAGCCGGCTGTCGATGCGGATGTTTCCGCCCATGGCCGCGGCGAGCTCCTGGCAGATCGCCAGCCCCAGCCCGCTGCCGCCATAGCGCGAGGCGGTATGCGGCCCTTCGGCCTGTTCGAAGCGGCGGAACAGCCGCGCCTGCTGCTCGGCGGTGATGCCCGGACCGGTATCGCTGACCTCCAGGCGGATGCCGGCGCCCTCCGGCAGCAGCTCCACTCCCAGCCCGACCTGTCCATGCTCGGTGAACTTGGCGGCATTGCCGAGCAGGTTCATCAGGATCTGGCGCAGGCGCATCGCATCCCCGGTCACCCGTACCGGCATCGACGGACGCCGCTCGTGCACGAACAGCAGGCCGCGCTTGCGCACCACCGGAGCGATGAGCGAAGCGACCTCGTCCAGCAGCGGCGCCAGTTCGAACGGCTGGTTGTCCAGCTCCAGGCGGCCGGCCTCGATGCGCGCCAGGTCGAGGGAGTCGTTCACCAGCTGCAGCAGGTGGGTGCCCGCCTGCTGGATCGAACCGGCGTAGCGGCGCTGGGTGGCGTCCAGCTGCGTGTCCAGCAGCAGTTCGGTCATGCCGAGCACACCGGTCATCGGCGTGCGCACTTCGTGCCCGAGCGTGGCCAGGAAGCGGGTCTTGGCCGAGGAGGCCTGCTCGGCCAGTTCGCGCCGCTGCTCGGCCAGCTTCCATTCGCTGCGCCGCTGCAGGCGCGCCCGGTAGGCCAGCACCGCGATGCCCAGCGCCAGGATCGCCGCCAGCGCATAGCCGGCCAGCGCCCAGCCGCTGCGCCACCACGGCGGCGCGACCTCGATCCGCAGGTCGGGGGCGGCGATCCAGCCGCCGCCTGGCACAGCCCCCTGGATCTGCAGGGTGTAGCTGCCCGGCGCCAGGCGCGGAAACACGCGTTCGCCGCTGGCGCCGGCGTTCACCCAGTCCGGGTCGTAGCCGGTCAAGCGGAAGCGGTAGAGGTTGTTGGTGGAATCGGCGAACGCCAGCAGGCGCGCGACGACGTGCAGGTCGCGGTCGCCGTCCTTGATGCGCAGGGACGGCTGCGCCGAAAGGTCGTACTCCTCATCGCCGCGATGCACGCTGATCCGCTCGATAACCAGCGGCGGCCGCCGCGCCGGCGGACCGACCTGGGCCGGATCGAACAGCACCACGCCTTCGGGCGTGCCGCCGGCGACCTGGCCACTGCGCGCCTGCACCAGCCCGCGCCGCCGGAACTCCTGGCCCGGCAGGCCATCGTGCACGCCATACAGGCGCACCGAACGCCGCTCCGGATCGACCCGGATCAGACCGCGCGCACTGCTCGCCCATACGACGCCGTGGCTGTCGATGACCAGGCCGCCGGCAGCCAGCATGGGAAATCCCTGGTCCGCGCCGATGCCGTCCTCCCACAGCAGTTGCCCACCCTCCCAGCGGTAACGTTCCAGGCGGCCGAGCAGGGCGACCCATACCCTGCCGCCGGCACCGACATCGAAGGCATGGGCGGGAGCCTGCGGACCGCCCTGCACCGGCGCGAAGGCGCCAGCCTGCGGCTGCCAGGCGGACAGGCCGGCGGCGCCGGACAGCCACAAGTGGTTCCCGGGCCCGCATTGCATGTCCTGCAGCGCGCTTTCCGGCAGGCCGCGCTGGCCCGGCGCCAGCTGCAGGGTGACGCGGCCCTCGGCGTCGCGCTGCTGGATGCCGCCGTCCTCGGAATAGATCCATATGCGGTCATCGCAGATGCGCACGATGTCGCCGTCGCCGACCATCGCCGCGTCCACCGCATCGCCGTTGCGCCAGTGGCGCACCGCGCCGTCGCGCGGGTCGTAACGCACCAGCGTGTCCAGGCTGCCGATCCAGACCCGCCCCTGCGCATCCTCGGCCACCGACTGCGGCCAGTGGATGCCGTCGATGGGCTGCAGGTGCTGTTCCACCGCGCCGCTGGCCGGGTCGAAGCGGTCCAGCGCGCCGCGGGTGCCGACCACCCAGATGCCGCCGGAGGCGGAGGCCGCCATCGCCAGCGCATAGGGGTTGCGCAGCGAGGACGGATCGTCCAGGTGCCGCGCCAGCACCGAGAACTGCCGCCAGTTCGGCGACAGGTGCCACAGGCCGGCATTGGTGCTGGCGAACCACAGCCCGCCGTCGCGATCCTCGTAGGCGGTGCTCCAGTTCGGCTTGACCAGCCCGCGCTCCTGCGCGCTGTACAGCGGCACGTTGCGCACCGCGGCGCCGTCGCGGCTGCGCCCCAGGCCCTGCAGCGTGTCCAGCCAGTAATTGCCGTCGGCCGCGTACTGCAGCACGTTGAGCACCTCGCCGGGTGCGGAACCGGGCCATTCCATCCGCTCGAAACGGCCATCGCCGTGGCGCACCACCACCCCGCCGTTGGTCGCGATCCACAGCCGCTGGCTGCCATCGACCTTCAGGCCGTTGATGCGCGGCGAGGGCAGGAGCGCCTCGCCCTCCCGCTCGAAGCCGCTGCCGGTCCAGCGCGCCAGTCCGCCCTTGCTTCCCACCCACAGCACGCCGTCGGGGGTGACCGCCAGATAGGCGATCGAGGCCGACGGCAGGCTGTCGCGCTGGCCGGCGACCGGCATGAAACGCTGGATCGTGCCGTCCACGGCCAGCCGGTACAGGCCGGCGGTCGGGGTGCCGAACCAGACGCTGCCATCAGGCGTGGAGGCCACGCTCCACACGGTATTGCTGGCGATCTGCGGATACGCATCTCGGTCGAAGAAGCGGAAGCTGCGGCGATCGGCCGACAACATGCCCAGGCCCGCGTTCTGCGTGCCGAACCACAGCCGGTTGGCCGCGTCCACGTGCAGGCTCCAGATCAGGTTGTCGCGCAGGCCGTCCTCGGCCCGCCAGATGCGGTAGTTGCGCCCGTCGAAGCGCGCCAGCCCATCATGGCTGGCCAGCCACAGATAACCGAGGCGATCCTCGGCGAATGCATTGATGTTGGCCGACGGCAGGCCATCGGCGACGCCCAGGCGGCGCGGTTGCGGAGTGATCGGCACCTCGGCCGCGGCCTGCGCCACCACGCCGGACAGCAACAGGCACAGCAACCACCGCAGCCAGCCACTCATGGCATGCCCCACGGCTGCAGGCCTGCGCTGGCGGACAGCACGCAAACGCGGACCAGGACCGGCCGAGGCCCGCCAGCCGATGTCCATCCCCCCATTCCGCCGTTGCCCCCGTTTCGCATCCGCCGCCCGTCGCAGTCCGTTTCCGCTGCGGAAAATAGCATCCGTACCGGGATCCGGCCGGCCCAGGCGGCAGCGCCGCCGTCGTTCCTTCGCCGGCGTGGGATGCGGCCGGCTGCTCCACGGAACGGCCATCACGCCGGAAAGGCTGCGGGAACGGCGTTTGCCCTCGCTTGCCAATGGCCCGCGGAACTCCCGCCATGGAGCGCTGGAACAAAAGCCGCGGGAAGCGGCTTTTTGAAATGGCGCGCCGATGGCCCGAAGGGTTCACGCCGGAGACGGCGGGAACAATCCATTGCACGACATGGCAACAATCTCCACCGGGCATGTGCCTAGAATCCCCCAACCTTTCCGCGGAGCCGGACCTTGCCACGCTGCCTTGCCCTGCTGCTTGCCTGCCTGCTGCCGCTGTCGGCATCCGCCGCCGACCGCTACCGGCTGGACCCGGTGCACACGCGGGTGCTGTTCGCGGTCGAGCACGCCGGCTTCTCGCAGGCGCTGGGCACGGTGTCCGGCAGCGAGGGAGTGCTGGAGTTCGACCCCGACGACTGGCGCGGCGCCCATCTGGAGGTGGTCGTCCCGATCGCCCGGCTCGACCTGGGCGACGACAAATGGAACCAGGCCACGCTGGCGCGCAACCTGCTCGACGGCCAGCGCCATCCACAGGCGCGCTTCGTCTCCACCCGCGTCGAGCCGGTGGATGCCCACAACGCGCGCGTGCATGGCCTGCTGACCCTGCGCGGCGTCACCCGCGAGATCGCGCTCGACGTCCGCCTCAACGCACTCAAGCGGCATCCGCTGCCGCCCTTCCGCCGCACCGCCGGCTTCTCCGCCACCGCCACCCTGCAGCGCTCGGACTTCGGCATCGACGCATGGCGTTCGGTGATCGGCGACCAGGTGGAACTGCGCATCGAAGCCGAGGCGGTGCGCGACGACAAGGCCAGTGCGCCCGACGCGGCCAGCGAAGCGCCTGCCGGAGACGACGACGCACAGGCCGCGGCCGATGCCGCCACCCGACTTTCCCCGCAACCGGAATCCCGCCCATGAGCCTGAAGAACACCCCCGACCGCTGGGGCAGCGTCAGCAAGAGCCTGCACTGGCTGATCGCCGTGCTGATCCTCGCCCTGGGCATCGTCGGCCTGCTCATGGGCGAGCTGCCCAAGACGCCGAAGTACTTCTGGGTCTACACCGCGCACAAATCGATCGGCATCACCGTGCTGGTACTGGTGGCGCTGCGGCTGGCGTGGCGGCTGTATGCCGGCGCGCCCAGGCCGGTACCGGGCACGCCGACCTGGCAGGAGCGCATCGCCGAGGCCACCCACTGGCTGCTGTACGCGCTGATGTTCGCCATCCCGCTGTCAGGCTGGCTGTACGACTCGGCCAGCGGCCTGCGTCCGTTCAAGCTGTTCGGGCTGTTCGAGATGCCCAAGCTCGTCGCCCCCAGCGAAGCGTCCGCGCAGGTCTCCCATGCCATCCACGAATGGGGCTTCTGGCTGCTGATCCTGGTGGTGCTGGCGCATGCCGGCGCCGCCCTTTACCACCACCTCCACCAGCGCGATGCCACGCTTGCGCGCATGCTGCCGCAAGGCTGGCTCGACACCCCACAGAAGGAATCGGCATGAACATCAAGCTCACCACCCCGGCCGCCGTGGCCGCTGCCCTGGCCGGCATGCTGGCGGCGGTTCCGGCCATGGCCGCGGACTACGAACAGGCGCCCGGCTCGATCCTGGTCTTCGCCACCAAGTACGACGGCGAAATCTTCACCGGCACCTTCCCGGGCTTCCAGACGCAGCTGAGCTTCGACCCGGCCAACCCGGCCGCCGGCAAGCTCGACGTCACCATTCCCCTGGCCGGCGCGCGCAGCGGCAACAGCGACCGCGATTCCACCCTGCAGGGCAAGGATTTCTTCAACGTCGCCCAGTTCGCGCAGGCGCGCTACACCGCCAGCGGCTTCCGCGCCGTGGGCGCGAACCAGTTCGCCGCCGACGGCACGCTGGAACTGCGCGGCATCAGCAAACCGGTCACCTTCACCTTCACCTGGACGCCCGGTGCGCAGCCGGTGCTGACCGGCAAGGCCACCGTGAAGCGCCTGGACTTCGGCGTCGGCGGCGGCGACTGGTCCGACACCAAGACCATTCCCGACGACACCGCGATCAGCACCAAGGTCGTGCTGCGCGCCAAGTAAGCCCTTCCGCCCCCGGCGCGACGATCAGCCGGGGGCGACGGCCGGGATGTCGAAACAGCCGCGCTGGCCGTCGGCACCGGACAGGCAGCCTCGGTGCCTGTGGTCCTGCGTCCCGCCGGGGCGCACGGCCAGGCCGAACACGCCGCCATCGCGCATCAGCAGCACCGCCTCCCATATCGTGTCCGGGCCGCCGGCCTGCAATGGCTGCCGCTCATCGTCTCCCGGCGCCTGCATCGGCATGGCGGCCGCATCGTGCAGCATGCGGCGCAGGTTGCGCATGTCCAGCGCTGCCGGGGCGCTGGTGACCGCCTTGAGCAGCACCAGGCGCTCGATGCCTGCCAACGGCAACACCTGCGCCACCGTCCTGCCCTGCCATGCGAAGCCCGCCGAGCGCTCCGGCAGCGCCTTGGCCAGGTCCACGTCCGCCGCCCCGGCATTGGCCGCCGCCATGCCCAGCGCGGCGAGCAGCGGCGGCCAGGCGCGGACGCTCATCGCAGCCACCGCCGCAGCCCGTCCGCGTCGAAGGGCCAATCCAGTTCGGCGCCGTCCGCGCTGTCGCGCAGCACCGGCACGCGCGTGCCGTAGTGCGCCTCGAGCGCGTCGTCCCCGTCGATGAACACGCTGTCGAATTCGGGCGCGCGCGCCTGCGCCAGCACCGCCAGCGCCTGGTCGCACAGATGGCAGTCGTCGCGCTGGTACAGAATCAAGCCCATTCCCTACACCCCATGCCGGTCCGATGCTGCGCTGCGGGCAGGCCGGCAGCGGCGAACCCGTAGAATAGCGGCCCTCTCCAAGCCGTACGCACAACGCAATGTCCGTCAGCACGTTCGACCTGTTCAAGATCGGCATCGGCCCGAGCTCCTCGCACACCGTTGGCCCGATGCGCGCGGCCGAGCGCTTCGTCCACCGCTGGCTGCTCGATCCGGGCAGGCTCCCGGACGTGGTGCGCATCCGCGCCGAAGTGTTCGGCTCGCTCGCCCTCACCGGCCGTGGCCACGGCACCGACACCGCCGTGCTGCTCGGCCTGGAGGGCCATCGCCCCAACCTGATCGACCCGGACATCATTCCCGAAACCCTGGCCCGCATCCGTTCCAGCAAGCGCATCAACCTGATGGGCC
>NZ_JASCOS010000129.1:0-9863 GCF_029959705.1 Stenotrophomonas sp. PS02297
CCCCCCCCCGCGGCCGCTCCCCCCACACAACCCCGCCCCCCCCCCCCCCCCCTCTCCCGTACTCAGCCTTGCAGCCGGCGCCGGATCAGGCCGCGTCGGCCTGCTCGCGGCGCGGGCCTTCGGCCAGCGCGCGGCCGACCATCTCCACCAGCAGGTCCAGTTCGGCCTCGTCCATGCCGAAGTGCGGGGTGAAGCGCAGCGAGTTCTCGCCGCCATGGATCACGTTGACGCCGTGCATGCGCAGCCATTCCTCGGTGGAATTGGCGCCATAGCACTTGAACTGCGGGGCCAGCTCGCAGGAGAACAGCAGGCCGGTGCCCTGCACCTTGGTGATCAGGCCGCCCAGCTTCGCCTTGAGCGCTTCCAGCTTCTGCACCGCCTGCTCGCCACGTGCGCGGATGTTCTGGCGCACGTCCGGGGTGAGGCGGGCGAGGGTGGCGCAGGCCACGTCAAGCGCACGCGGGTTGGTGGTCATGGTGTTGCCGTACACGCCCTTGCGGTACAGCTGGGCGGCATGTTCGGTCACGGCCAGCACCGACAGCGGGAACTGCGCGCCGTTCAGGGCCTTGGAGTAGGTTTCCATGTCCGGCGGGTCCAGGGTTTCATAGCCCGGGTAATCGACGAAGGACACGGTGCCGTGCGCGCGCAGCGAGGCCTGGATGGAGTCGATCAGCAGCAGGCTGCCATGATCGCGGGTCAGTTCGCGCGCCAGCTTGTAGAAGCTGGCCGGAACCGCGCGGCCCGGGTCGCCTTCGCCCATCACCGGCTCCAGGAACACCGCTTCGACGAACCAGTTGTTGGCCTTGGCGTCGTCGAACACCTTGCGCAGCGCGGCCTCGTCGTAAGGGGCGATGGCGATGACGCTGTCCTCGCCGCGGTAGCTGGCCAGGAAACGGTCGTAGGTCTTGCGGGTCGAATCCGAATACAGCGCCGGACGGTCGGTGCGGCCGTGGAAGCTGCCCTTGATGACCACGCGCTTGACCGTGGCGCCGGCGTGCGGGGCGCCCGGATCGGTCTGCAGCTTGGCGTTGATGTCGGCGATGCGCGCGGCCAGGCCGACCGCCTCGGAGCCGGAGTTCAGGCACATGAAGTGCGAGAACGGACAGCCGCCGCGGGTGTGGCCGATCTCGCTGCGCAGCGCCTGCACGAAGCGGCGCTGGGACAGGCTCGGGGTCATGATGTTGGCCATCACCTGCGGCTTGGCCGCGGCGGCGAGCACGTCGGCCGGCGTGTGGCCGAAGCCGAGCATGCCGTAGCCGCCGGCGTCGTACAGCACCGCGCCCTTGAGCGAGACCACCCACGGGCCGCAGGCGGCCAGGGCGATGTACGGGACGACCGCGTCGTCGGCATAGAAATTGACGAAGCCGGCCTGCATCGCGGCGATCTGGTCCTTCTCGTCCAGGTCCAGCAGGTCTGCGACCTCGCCCTTGATGCGGGCATATTCGCCGGCCGCCGCCGCGATGGCGCCGGACAGGTCGGGATGGGCAGCGGCCAGGCGTTCGACGGCAGCGTCGTCCAGCCCCATGGTCAGGCGGGCGCCGGCGTGCGCGCGGAGCGCGGCGAGGGGGCCGAGTACGGTCATGCTCATCTCCAGAAAGGTTTGTATAGCCATTATCTGGAGATTTTGGTCATATGGCAGCTGTCATTCCGTCGAAAATCGGGTTAATTTCGTCGAATCGACGAACTTGGCCCGCGATGTGAAGATTTCTCCCGCCGACGAACGCCTGCTTTCCGTACTGCGCGAGGACGCGCGCGCCTCCACCGCGCAGATTGCGCGCCGGCTCGGGTTGTCACGCACCACCGTGCAGAGCCGCATCGACCGGCTCGAGCAGCAAGGGGTGATCGCCGGCTATACGGTGCGCACCCACGAGGACTACGAGCAGGGCCAGGTGCGCGCGCACGTGCTGATCACCGTGTCGCCGCGCAAGATGCCGGCGGTGGTCAAGGCGCTGCGCGACATTCCGGAGGTGCGCAGCCTGCACTCGGTCAGCGGCGCGCACGACCTGGTGGCGATGGTGGTGGTGGGCGGGGTTGGCGAGATGGACGTGGTCACCGACGCCATCGGTGCGGTCGACGGGGTCGAACGCACCACCAGCGCCATCATCCTGTCGACCAAATTCGAGCGCTGACCCTCTCCCGTTGCCGCAGAAGCGGCTTCCCGGAGGAGCCCGAAGCCGCTCCTGCAGGGGCGCTTGCGCGGGCCGGTACAATATCCGGCTCCCCCGCCCGATGATCCGGCCTTGAAGAAGTCCGATTTCCATTACGACCTGCCCGAGGAGCTGATCGCCCAGGCGCCGTTGGCCGAGCGCTCGGCCAGCCGCCTGCTGGTGGTGCCGCCGGCGCCGGCCGCCTACGACGACCGCCATGTCCGCGACCTGCCGGACCTGCTGCAGCCCGGCGACCTGCTGGTGTTCAACGACACCCGGGTGATCCCGGCGCGGCTGTTCGGGCAGAAGGCCACCGGCGGCCGGGTCGAGATCCTGATCGAGCGCCTGCTCGGCGGCCAGCAGGCCCGCGCGCAGATCGGCGCCAGCAAGTCGCCCAAGCCCGGCAGCCGCATCCAGCTCGATGCCGGTGGCGAGGCCGAGGTGCTGGGCCGCGACGGCGAGTTCTACGTGCTGCGCTTCGACCTCCCCGAGCCGCTGGAATCCTGGCTGGTGCACGAAGGCCGGCTGCCGCTGCCGCCGTACATCCACCGCGAGCCGGGCGCGGACGACCGCGAGCGCTACCAGACCGTGTTCGCGCGCCAGGTCGGGGCGGTGGCCGCGCCGACCGCGGGCCTGCATTTCGACGAAGCCTTGCTGCAGCAGTTGCGCGAACGCGGGGTGCAGTTCGGCCATATCACCCTGCATGTGGGCGCCGGCACGTTCCAGCCGGTGCGGGTGGACGACCTGTCCCACCACGTGATGCACCGCGAATGGCTCAATGTCGGTGCCGAACTGGTGCAGCAGGTGCGCCGGACCCGCGCCGCCGGCGGCCGCGTGATCGGCGTCGGCACCACCGTGGTACGGGCCCTGGAGAGCGCGATGCGCGACGGCGAGCTGCACCCCTTCGCCGGCGAGACGCAGATCTTCATCACCCCGGGCTACCGCATCCGCAGCGTCGATGCGATGGTCACCAACTTCCACCTGCCGGAAAGCACCCTGCTGATGATGATCTCGGCCTTCGCCGGCAAGGAGCGGGTGTTCGACGCCTACGCGCACGCCATCGCCGGGCACTACCGGTTCTTCAGCTATGGCGATGCGATGCTGCTGTTCCCGCAGCCCGACGCCTGATCCCGCCTTTACCTGCGCCGCCGTCGCCGATCCGCGACAATGGCCGCAGACCGATCGAAGCAAGCCCCATGTCCAGACTGCAGTTCACCCTCCAGACCACCGACGGCAATGCGCGCCGCGGCCAGCTGTCCTTCCCGCGCGGCACCGTGCAGACCCCGGCGTTCATGCCGGTGGGCACCTACGGCTCGGTGAAGGGCGTGCTGCCCGAGCAGGTCCGCGCGCTCGGCGCCGAGATCATCCTCGGCAACACCTTCCACCTGTACCTGCGCCCGGGCCTGGACGTGATCGCCGACCATGGCGGCCTGCACGGCTTCTGCCGCTGGAACGGACCGATCCTGACCGATTCGGGCGGTTTCCAGGTGTTCTCGCTGGCGCACCGGCGCAAGATCACCGAGCAGGGCGTGACCTTCGCCTCGCCGACCGATGGCGCCCGCGTGTTCCTGGGGCCGGAGGAGAGCATGAAGATCCAGAAGGTGCTCGATTCGGACATCGTGATGATCTTCGACGAATGCACGCCGTATCCGGCCACCGAGGACGTGGCGCGCCGCTCGATGGAATTGAGCCTGCGCTGGGCGCGGCGCTCGCGCGATGCGCACGATGCGCTGGGCAACGATGCGGCGCTGTTCGGCATCGTCCAGGGCGGGGTGCATGCCGACCTGCGCAGCCGTTCGGCCGACGGCCTGCAGCAGATCGGCTTCGATGGCTACGCCATCGGCGGGCTGGCGGTGGGCGAGCCCGAGCACGAGCGCAACGCCATGCTCGAGCACATGCACCCGATCCTGCCGGCCGACCGCCCGCGCTACCTGATGGGCGTGGGCCGCCCGGAGGACCTGGTCGAGGGCGTGGCCCGCGGCGTGGACATGTTCGACTGCGTCATGCCGACCCGCAACGCGCGCAACGGCCACTACTTCACCTCGTTCGGCACGGTGCGCATCCGCAACGCCCGCTACGAGCGCGACATGGACACGATCGAGCCGGGCTGCGGCTGCCATGCCTGCAGCAGCGGCTACACGCGCGCCTACCTGCGCCACCTGGACCGCTGCAACGAGATGCTGGCGCCGATGCTCGGCACCCTGCACAACCTGTATTACTACGAGAAGCTGATGGCCGACATGCGCGCGGCCATCGAGGCGGGAACCTTCCTGGCGTTCCGCGAGTCCTTCTATGCGGCGCGCGGGGCGGTCGCGCCTGCGCTGTAAGGTTTTTCACTCCTCCCGCCGCGAGACGGTCCGGCAGGCCTGCCGGACTGCACGGCGAAGCCGCCCGGAGGGCAGGGCGCATGGATGTGCCGGCTGCAGGTGGCGCGAAGCGCCGGGCGAGGGTACGGGCGAAGCTTTCTTGGCATCAGGCCGCACAAGGCTTCGCCCGCAATCCCGCCCGGGTTCCCTCTCCCGCAGGGAGCGGGGCTCTGTCCATCGATTGTCGGGGGGCGCGCCTTGCAATGGAGCCTGGCCGCCCCTATGGCATACTTCCCCGCTTGAATCCGTTTCGCGGCGCCGGCTCCGGCGGGCGCCGCCCAACAGTTAAGGACACACGATGAACCCGATGGCTATCCTGCTTCCCGTCGCCCAGGCCGCTCCGGCCGCCCCGGGAATGGGCACTTTCCTGCTGCCGATCGCCCTGATCGCGGTGATGTACTTCCTGATGATCCGCCCGCAGATGAAGCGCCAGAAGGAACACAAAGCGATGCTGGAGAAGATCTCCAAGGGCGACGAAGTGCTGACCAACGGCGGCATCGCCGGCGTGGTGACCGATATCGGCGACAACTTCATCACCGTCGAAGTGGCCGACAACGTCCGCATCCGCGTGCAGAAGGGCGCCATCGGCAACGTGCTGCCCAAGGGCACGCTGAAGTCCGCGGCCTGAATCCGAGTTTCCCGTCCGTCATGACGCGGCGCCGGGACAGGCGTCGCGCAGGAACCTGCAATGCTTGAATTTCCTCGCTGGAAGTACTTTCTGATCCTGGCCATCCTGGTGTTCAGCGCACTGTATGCGTTGCCCAACGTGTACCAGAAGGATCCGTCCGTGCAGATCACCGCCAACCGCGGCGGCCAGGTCGACGATGCCCTCAAGCAGCGCGTCAGCGCCGCACTGGGCGAGGCCGGCGTCACGCCCAAGTCGGTGGAGAAGGAAGGCGAGAGCCTGATCGTCCGCCTCGGTTCGCTCGATGCCCAGACCCGGGCCAACGACGTGCTGCGCGAGAAGACCGGCGAGAACTACACGGTCGCGCTGAACCTGGCCTCGACCGTGCCGGACTGGCTGGCCGGTATCGGCGGCAAGCCGATGGTGCTGGGCCTGGACCTGGTGGGTGGCGTGCACTTCGCCCTGCAGGTGGACAAGAAGGCCGCCGTGGACAAGCGTTTCGAGGCCTTCGCCGAGGACATCCGCACCACGCTGCGCGACAACCGCGTCGGCTACCGCTCGGTCGAGCGCCGCGGCGAGAGCGACATCCAGGTGACGCTGACCAACGCCGCCGACGCGGACAAGGCCCGCGCCGCGCTGGTCAAGGCGCAGCCGACCCTGACCTACTCGGGCAGCGACGAACGCATCACCGTGAGCGTGCCGCAGGCCGAAATGCTGCAGATCGCCTCCGGCGCCATCGAGCAGAACCTGACCACGCTGCGCAACCGCGTCAACGAACTGGGCGTGGCCGAGCCGATCATCCAGCGCCAGGGCGAGGACCGCATCGTGGTCGAACTGCCGGGCGTGCAGGACACCGCCGAAGCCAAGCGCATGATCGGCGCCACCGCCACCCTGGAATACCGCCTGGTGGTGGACGGCAACGCGGCCGATGCCGCGGCCAGCGGCCGCATCCCGCCGGAAGCGCGCCTGTACCGCGACCGCCGCGGCATGCCGGTGCTGCTGAACAAGCGCACCATCGTGACCGGCGACCAGATGGTCAAGGCCGAGGTCTCCACCGACCAGAACGGCCTGCCCGCGGTCGCGGTCACGCTCAACAGCGTCGGCGGCCAGCGCATGTTCGACGTCACCAGCGTCAACGTGAACAAGCCGATGGCCGTGGTCTACACCGAGCGCATCCCGCAGGTGACCACGGTCGACGGCAAGGAAGTGCGCAGCTTCCGGGTCAAGGAAGAAGTCATTTCCGTGGCCAACATCAACAGCCCGCTGGGCAAGAACTTCATCACCACCGGCCTGGAGAAGACCGAGGCCGAAGGCCTGGCCAAGCTGCTGCGCGCCGGTTCGCTGGCCGCGCCGATGGACTTCGTCGAGGAATACGTGATCGGCCCGAGCCTGGGCGCGGAGAACGTGGCCAGCGGCATCAAGGCGGTGGTGTTCTCGTTCGTGTTCACCCTGCTGTTCTTCACCGTGTACTACCGCATGTTCGGCGCGATCACCTCGGTGGCGCTGCTGTTCAACCTGCTGATCGTGGTGTCGGTGATGTCGCTGTTCGGCGCGACCATGACCCTGCCGGGCTTCGCCGGCCTGGCGCTGTCGGTGGGCCTGTCGGTGGACGCCAACGTGCTGATCAACGAGCGCATCCGCGAGGAACTGCGCGGCGGCATGCCGGCCAAGGCGGCCATCGCCGCCGGCTACGAGAAGGCTTCGCACACCATCCTCGACGCCAACCTGACCGGCCTTATCGTGGGCGTGGCGTTGTACGCCTTCGGTACCGGTCCGTTGAAGGGTTTCGCGCTGACCATGATCATCGGCATCTTCGCCTCGATGTTCACCGCGATCACCGTGTCGCGCTCGCTGGCGGTGCTGATCTACGGCCACCGCAAGAAGCTGACCTCCGTGGCGATCTGACGCGAACCCCATCGCAAGAGCCCGCACTTCCGCGTGCGGGCTTCCAAAGGAAAACCTTGCATGAAATTGTTTCCGCTCCACCTCATCCCGAACGACACCACCATCGACTTCATGCGCCACCGCAAGCCGGTGCTGGCGTTGATGGTGGTGCTGCTGGTGGCGTCCATCGCCATCATCGGCTTCAGGGGCTTCAACTACGCGCTCGAGTTCACTGGCGGCACCGTGGTGCGCACCCATTTCGAGAATCCCGTGGACGTGGAGCACGTGCGCGAGCGCCTGGCCACGGCCGGCTTCGAGCATGCCCAGGTGCAGAGCGTCGGTGGCGGCAACGACGTGATGATCCGCCTGCAGGCGGACAACGAGCACAACAATGCCGCCGACGCCGCGCAGAAGATCGCCGAGCAGGTGCGCGCCGCCGTCACCAGCGACGCCAACCAGGCCACCGTGCAGCCGGGCGAGTTCGTCGGCCCGCAGGTCGGCAAGGACCTGGCGATGAACGGCATCTACGCCACGCTGTTCATGCTGATCGGCTTCCTGATCTACATCGCCGCGCGCTTCGAATGGAAGTTCGCGATGGTGGCCAGCATCACCGCGTTCTTCGACCTGATCCTGACCATCGCCTACATGTCGCTGCTCGGCCGCGATTTCGACCTGACCGTGCTGGCCGGCCTGCTGTCGGTGATGGGCTTCGCGATCAACGACATCATCGTGGTGTTCGACCGCGTGCGCGAGAATTTCCGCAGCCTGCGCGTGGATTCGATGGAAGTGCTGAACCGCTCGATCAACCAGACCCTGTCGCGCACCATCATCACCGCGGTGATGTTCTTCCTGTCGGCCTTCGCCCTGTACCTGTACGGCGGCACGTCGATGGAAGGCCTGGCCGAAACCCACATGATCGGCGCGGTGATCGTGGTCGTATCCTCGGTGGTGGTCGCGGTGCCGATGCTGACGATCGGGCCGTTCCGGGTCTCCAAGCAGGACCTGCTGCCCAAGGCCAAGGACGTCGAGGAACTCGCGCGCCGTCCGTAAGGCCGGCCGGTTTCCACCGGGGAAAGAGCCGCGCATCGCGCGGCTCTTTCTTTTTGTCCGTTACCCGGCGCCGCCTGTACGGTAGTGCCGGGCCGTCGGCTGGCAAGCGCAGTGCCGATGATGCGGGCCAATGCCCGGCGTTGTCCCCGGCATGGCCGACGCTGCCACGGCCGGATTACCGCTGCGGCATTGTCCAGCTGGTATTTTCCTGTGCGATCCATGCGGTGGCGTCGGTTGTCATCGCCGCAGGCGCACACTACGATCCTCGCGGTTCGGCGCCCGCCCGCGATGTGCCACGGCGCTGTTTTCCCGTATCCAATCGAGGTTTCCATGGTCATCAAACCGCGTGTGCGCGGCTTCATCTGCGTCACCACCCATCCGGCCGGCTGCGACGCGGCGGTCAAGGAGCAGATCGACTACGTCAAGGCGCAGCCCCGGCTCGCCCATGGCCCGAAGAAGGTGCTGGTGATCGGCGCCTCCACCGGCTACGGCCTGGCCGCGCGCATCAAGGCCGCCTTCGGCAGCGATGCCGCCACGCTGGGCGTGTTCTTCGAGCGGCCCGGCAGCGAGAGCAAGCCGGGAACGGCCGGCTGGTACAACTCGGCCGCGTTCGAGAAGTATGCGCACCAGGCCGGCCTGTATGCGCGCAGCGTCAACGGCGATGCATTCTCCGACGAGGTCAAGGCCAAGGTCATCGAGATCATCAAGGCCGACCTTGGCCAGGTCGACCAGGTGGTCTACAGCCTGGCATCGCCGCGCCGCAGGCACCCCAGGACCGGCGAGGTCATCAGCTCCACGCTCAAGCCGATCGGCGAGCCGATCACGCTGCGCGGCCTGGATACCGACAAGGAAGTGCTGACCGAGACCACCCTGCAGCCGGCCACCGCCGAGGAAATTTCCGGCACCGTGCAGGTGATGGGCGGCGAGGACTGGCAGATGTGGATCGATGCGCTGCTGGAAGCCGGCGTGCTCGCCCCTGGCGCCACCACCACGGCCTTCACCTATGTCGGCGAGGAGATCACCCAGGCCATCTATTGGAACGGCTCGATCGGTGCCGCCAAGAAGGACCTGGACACCAAGGTCAAGGACATCCGCGGCAAGCTGCAGGGCATCGGCGGCGACGCGCGCGTGTCGGTGCTCAAGGCGGTGGTCACCCAGGCCAGTTCGGCGATCCCGACCATGCCGCTGTACCTGTCGCTGCTGTTCAAGGTGATGAAGAGCGAGGGCACCCACGAAGGCTGCATCGAACAGCTCGATACCCTGTACGACATCCTCTATAACGGCCCGCAGGGCGGCGCCAATGCGGCCGACCACATCCGCCGCGGACTGCAGGACGGGAAGGGCCGCGATGTCGCGCTCGTCGACGAGGAAGGCCGCCTGCGCGCCGACTACAAGGAAATGGCGCCGGAAGTGCAGGGCAGGGTGCTGGAGCTGTGGCCGCAGGTGACCAACGAGAACCTGTACGAGATCAGCGACCTGGCCGGCTACAAGGCCGACTTCCTGCGCCTGTTCGGCTTCGGCATCGACGGCGTGGATTACGAAGCCGACGTCGACCCTGACGTGAAGATCGAGAACCTGGTCGATCTGACCTGACGCAGAAGGGCCGGCTCACAAGCCGGTCCTTCCGTTTGCACCGGATCGTTCCCGTGTAGAGCGGGGCACCGCCCCGCTGGCGCTTTACCGGTCAGACCCGCCGGGCGATGCCCGGCGCGACAGGGCAGATGGCATCGGGACAATGCCCGACAGTACGAAAAGCGCGGCGTTTCGCCCGCCTCCGGATCAGCCGCACTC
>NZ_JASCOS010000012.1:0-62595 GCF_029959705.1 Stenotrophomonas sp. PS02297
GCCGGTGGCACCACCGGCGGCCCGTCGCGTTTCCCCCCGCCGGAGCTGCCATCAACGCACCGACAAGGTCGCCACCCGTCGTGGCCTGTTACGGTAGAGCGCCGGATACTGCCGCTTCAGCGCCTCGATCTTCGGCAGGTCGTTGATGCGGATGTAGGGCGCGTCCGGATGCAGGACGAGATAGTCCTGGTGGTATTCCTCCGCCGGATAGAAGCGCTTGCCGCCATCGACCCGGGTCACCACCGGCGCGGCGAACACGCCGCTGCGCTGCAGCTGGTCGATATAGGCCAGCGTCGCCGCGCGCTGCGCCGCGTCGTCGGCATAGACCGCCGAACGATACTGGCTGCCACGGTCCGGCCCCTGCCGGTCCAGCTGCGTGGGGTCGTGCACCACCGAGAAGAACACCTGCAGCAACTGCGCGTAGCCGACCTGCGCCGGGTCGTAGGTCACCTGCACCGCTTCGGCGTGGCCGGTCGTGCCCGTGCCCACGCGCGCATAGCGGGCGTCGGCCGCGCTGCCACCGATGTAACCGGATACCGCGCTCTCCACGCCCTTCACATGCTGGAACACGCCCTGCACACCCCAGAAGCAGCCACCGGCGAATACCACGCGGGCATGCATCACACCGGGCTGGCGCAGATCGGCGATGCCGACAGGCGCTGGCACGCGCACCGCCGCGGCGGCGGCGTGCACCGGGCGATCGAGGCTGAGCACCCCCGCCACCAGCAGGCCGGCGACAAGGAAGGCAACGCCGCCGGCAACCCATTTTTCCATCACAGGCTTCATCGCCGGCCTCCGTGGGTCAACCAAAAGTAAAGGCGTAGGCGCGCACGCCCGGATCGAGGAACTCGATCTCGAAGCTGCGGTCCTCCACCGCGCCGTCCTGGCGGATCAGCTGGTAAAGGCGGTTGCCGTCCACCTGCCCATCGCCATCGGCGGTCACGTCGCCGCCGGCCATGGCGCCTGGCGCATGACCGTCGATGCGCACCTTGAAGCGCACCGGCGTGCCGGCTGCTTCCGGCGCCAGCACCAGGTGCAGGTCACGCGCATGGAAGCGGAATGCGATGCGGCCGCCCGCCTGTCGCAGCCGCGCATCCTCGTCGCCGACGATCCAGCGTCCGCCCAGCGCCCATTGGTTGAGTCGCAGCGTGGCCGGCACGGTGTAGTCGAACGCCTTGCCCGCGCGCAGCCCACCGGGCGACACGAAATTCTCCGCACGCGCATGGCCGATGTAGGTTTCCGGCGAGCGCAGGTTGCCCATGTCCGCCTCGCGCTCGACGCCACCGCGCGGCGCAGACATGGCAGACATGGCAGACATGGCGGGCGTCGCGTCGTCAGGCAAGGCGCTGCCGGCTTCGCGCAGCAGCGCGCGGATGATCCGCTCGGATTCCTCGTAATCGCCCTCGCCGAAATGATGGGCGCGGATGCGCCCCTGCGCGTCGATGAAGTAATGCGCGGGCCAGTAGCGGTTGCCGAAGCCGCGCCAGATCGCGAAATCGTTGTCGAGCGCGACCGGCCAGGTGACGCCCAGGTCCTGCACCGCCCGCTGCACGTTGCGCACGTCGCGCTCGAACGCGAACTCCGGCGCATGCACGCCGATCACCACCAGCCCATGATCGCGATAGCGCTCGTACCATTGGCGCACATGCGGCAGCGCGCGCAGGCAGTTGATGCAGGAGTAGGTCCAGAAATCGACCAGCACCACCTTGCCACGCAGCGCCTGCGCATCCAGTGGCGGGCTGTTGAGCCAGCCGGTGGCACCGGCCAGCGACGGCAGCGTGCCTTCGACCGGCAACGCCGGCGGCGCGGCATCGCTCGCGGCCATCATCATCATCGAACCGCCCGCCGCCGGCTCATGCGCGGGCAGCGCGTCGAGCAGCCCCTGCTCCAGGCGCGCGGTGCTTACGGTCGACAACCGGGTCAGCACGCCGGTGTCCCAGCCCATGGCGATCGCGACCACCGCCAGCAACGCCGCAGCGCCCAGCCCGCGCCGGATCCATTCACCCGCGCCCAGGTAACGCTTCAGCGCGGCGAACACGCGGCCACCGATCCATAGCGCCAACGCCAGCGATGTCGCCGCCCCTGACGCATAAGCCAGCAGCAGGCCGCTGGTGCCGATGTTCGCCCCCTGCAGCGCCGCACCGGTGAGGATCAGGCCCAGGATCGGTCCGGCGCACGGCGCCCACAGCAGACCGGTGGCGACGCCGATCAGCAGCGAGCTGCCGATGCCACCGCCGTCGCCGGCCGACGCATCCAGCCGTCCGCCGATACGCTGCAGCGGCGACAGCAGCCGGCCCGCCAGCGCGGGCCACAGCAAGGCCAGCGCGAAGATCGCCATCACCACCAGCGCGATCCAGCGCCCGGCCTGGTTGGCCTGCACCACCCAGCGGCTGCCGACCGCCGCCAGGCTGGCGACGACCGCGAACATCAGCGCCATGCCGGCCAGCAGCGGCAGGCCGCTGCGCAGGAACGGCCGGTCAGGGCGCGCGAACACGAAGGGCAGCACCGGCAGGATGCACGGGCTGAGAAGGGTGAGCACACCGCCGAGATAGGCCAGCAGGAGCAGGAGCATGGAGAGTCCTTGGTGGAATCGGGGATGGCGGCGCTCAGGCCGCGACGAAGTTCATGGCCACGCCGTTCATGCAGTAGCGCAACCCGGTAGGACGCGGTCCGTCGTCGAACACGTGGCCGAGATGGCCGCCGCAGCGCCGGCAGTGCACTTCCACCCGCAGCATGCCGAAGGTGGTGTCGCGGTCCTCGCCGACCGCACCGTGCAGCGGCGCCCAGAAGCTCGGCCAGCCGGTGCCGCTGTCGAACTTGGTGGCCGAGGAGAACAGCGCCAGCGCGCAGCCGGCGCACTGGAAGGTGCCGCGGCGGTGCTCCTGGTCGAGCGGGCTGCTGAAGGCACGCTCGGTACCCTGCCCGCGCAGCACCGCGTACTGCGCGGGCGTCAGTTGCCGGCGCCACTGGGCGTCGCTGTGCACGACTTCGAAGCGGCCCTGTCCGGCGGGAGGCACCGGGGCGGCACGGCTGCAGGCGCCCGCGCCGAACAGGCCGGCCGCGGCCACCGCGCCGCCGATGCCCAGCAGCCTGCGACGGGTAAGGGACATGGCTGGTCTCCAGGCAGGAACGATGCGGCCATGCTGCGCCCGTGGCGATCAACGAATCCTCACGCGGAGTTAAATTTTCCGTGACACATCGGCGCCGGGTTGCACCCACAATGGAGGCCATCTCCCAGCCGGCCGGACGTGCCGATGAACCGCGCCAAACGCGTGCTGATCGTCGAGGACGATGTCCACATCGCCAACCTGCTGCGCATGCACCTGCGCGACGAAGGCTACGAGGTGACCCATGCGGCCACCGGCGACGACGGACTGCGCCTTATTGAAAGCGACGCCTGGAGCGCGCTGGTGCTGGACCTGATGCTGCCCGGCGTGGACGGCCTGGAAATCTGCCGGCACGTGCGGGCGATGCCGCGCTACACGCCGATCATCATCACCAGCGCGCGCGCCAGCGAGGTGCATCGCATCCTTGGCCTGGAACTGGGCGCGGACGACTACCTGGCCAAGCCGTTCTCGATGCTGGAGCTGGTTGCGCGGGTCAAGGCGCTGCTGCGCCGGGTCGAGGCGATGGCGCAGAGCGCGCGCATCGATGCCGGCGCGATCGACGTGGCCGGCATCCATATCGATCCGGTCGCGCGCACCGCGCAGGTGGATGGCGATGCGCTGGAATTGACGCCACGCGAGTTCGACCTGCTGCATTTCTTCGCCCGCCATCCGGACCAGGTGTATTCGCGCATGGACCTGCTCAACCAGGTCTGGGGCCATCGCCACGACGGTTACGAACACACCGTCAATACCCACATCAACCGCCTGCGCAACAAGATCGAACGCGACCCGGCCGCGCCGCGCCGCATCCTCACCGTGTGGGGGCGCGGCTACAAGCTGGCCGGTGGCGGCGGGAGCGACGAATGAACCGGCTGACACTCTCCCAGCGGTTGTCGCTGGTGTTCTGCGCGCTGCTGCTGGTCTGCTGCGGCGCGCTGGCATGGATCCAGATGCGCAGCACGCGCATGCACGAACAGGAAACCGTGCAGCGCCTTTCGCGCGGCCTGGCCGAACACATCGCGCGCAGCGGCGAACTGATGGATGCACGCGGCCTGCGCGACGGCGAGGTGCGTGCGCTGTTCGGCAAGCTGATGGCGGTCAATCCCAGCGTGGAGGTCTACCTGCTCGACGAGCAGGGCCGCATCCTCGGCCACGACGCGCCGGATGGCCACCTCAGGCGCGACCGCGTCGACCTGGCGCCGGTCCGGGCGCTGCTGGCCGGCGCGCCGCTGCCGATCCTTGGCGACGATCCGCGCAGCAGCAACGGACGCAAGGTATTCAACGCCGCGCCGCTGCGCGTGCAGGACCAGCAGGTCGGCTACATCTACGTGGTGCTGGCCGGCGAACAACGCGAGGCGCTGGCGGCCGACATCGCGGCCAGCGCCAGCCTGCGCACCACCCTGTGGTCGCTGGCGATCGTGGCGGCCGTCGGCCTGCTGGCCGGCGTCGTCGCCTTCCGCTGGATCACCCGGCCGCTGCGCCGGCTGACCCGCGACATCCAGGCCTTCGATGTCGAGGCCGGCGTTCCCGCGCTGCCCGCGCCATCCGCGCCACCGCGCCCGGGCGAACGCGACGAACTGGTCGTCCTGCAGCACAGCTTCGCCCACATGGCGCAGCGCATCGCCGAGCAATGGCGGCAGCTGCGCGAGCAGGACCAGCAGCGCCGCGAACTGGTCGCCAATATTTCCCACGACCTGCGCACGCCGCTGTCGTCGCTGCACGGCTACCTGGAAACGCTGGCGCTGAAAGACGCCACGCTCGGTGCCGATGAACGCCGGCGCTACCTGTCCATCGCGCTGGCGCAGAGCGACAAGGTCGGCCACCTGGCGCAGGCGCTGTTCGAACTGGCGCGGCTGGAGCACGGCGGCGTGGTACTGGAGCCGCAGGCGTTCTCCCTGCCGGACCTGGTGCAGGACGTGTTCCAGAAATTCGAACTGGCGGCCGGGGCGCGGCGGCAGTCGCTGGCCGCGGACATCCCGGCGGGCCTGCCTGCAGTCCAGGCCGACCTCGGGCTGGTCGAGCGGGTGCTGACCAACCTGCTCGACAACGCCATACGCCACACGCCCGAAGGCGGCCACATCACGGTCGCGTTGCGGGCCGCCGGCGACGAGGTCGAGGTCCGTATCGCCGATACCGGCCCGGGCATCGCCCCGGAACGGCGCGCGCAGCTGTTCAGCGCGCCGTCCGCGCTCGACAGCCGGCGCCCGGACAGCGGCGGTCTCGGCCTGTTGATCGTGCATCGCATCCTGCAGCTGCACCAGCGCCGGATCGAACTGGCCGCGAGCGATGCCGGCGCGGTGTTCGTCTTCTCGCTGGCGGCGGCAGGCCGCCGCCCGGCCCCGCCGCAATGACGGTGGTTCGCACCGGCGGCCGGTTCACCCGATCTCGCGGATCACGTTGCCACGACCGTCGCGCAGCTGCGTCGGCACCACCTCCACCTGCAGCCTTCCGCCCGGCAACGGATAGACGCCACGCTCGGCGCGGATTTCCTCCAGCATCGCCGCAAGCGTGGCGTCGGACAGCACGCAGCGCGCGCCGTCGTCGTCCAGTTGCAGGTCGTCCGCCGTGCCCGGCTCGAACCGCCATTGCCGCTCCCTGCCGAGCACCACCAGCGGCCGGTCGTGGTGCAGGCGCAGCGGCAGCAGTTCCAGCACGCTTTCCACCTGTCCCGCGCCCAGCACCAGCGTCGTGCGCACGCCATCGACGGACCAGTCCAGCGTGTCCACGAACAGCATGCCGGTGCTGGAGCCTTCGCGGCGGCTCCCGGCCTCCACCTGTGCGGCCAGCGCCGGATCGCGCAGCAGCGAGGCACGTTCAAGCACGGTGATCCACGACGGCATCGCCGGTTCGAGCGCGGCCATGACGCCCAGCGTCGACCAGCGCCTGATCGCCGCCATCTCCTCGTCGGTCATGCCCACCATCTGCAGGAAATCCAGGCGCCCGTTGGGCGTGTCGATCGCCGGCAAGCGCGGGTCGGCGACGACGGCCAGGTGCCGCAGCTGCGTATCGACGTCCAGCGCGATCGGGCCATTGGCATCGAGATGATGCCCGGCCTCGAACACATTGCCGCTGCCGAACACGTAGCGCGCCACGTTCTGCAGCAGGTTCAGCGGCCACATGGGGACTTCGCCCACCCTGCCTGCGCCCTCGCCGGCGGCGAGGCGGAAAGTCAGTTCGAAGCCGAAACCGCTTTCCTGCGGATCGTCGCTCTGCTTGCCGTACAGCTCGGAGAAACCGTAGGTGACGTAGTGCCAATGCGGGCACGGCAGTTCGCTCCAGTACACGCTGATGCCGTCCAGCGGGTCGTCGCCGCCCAGCGTGTGCGATACCAGCGTGCCGTAGTGCCTCGGCTCCTGGCCCGGATACAACGCGCACAATGCCGCGTTGATGGCGTCCCATCCCGCGGTGCCGGTTCCGTCGCCGTCCTGTCGATCCATGCCTGGGACTCCCTGGGTAAGAGGCCGCATGATAGTGCCGGCCACCGGCAGGCAGCCGGGGACGCGCGGGATCGCCACACGCCCCGGCCACCGCGGGCATCACGCCATTACCAGCGCCCGGGTCTCTTCCAGCCAGCGATTGGCGAACGCCGGACTCTTGGCCTTCCCAAGGGCGGACGCCACTTCCGGCCACAGCTGTTCCAGACCCACCGCGTTGTGGCTGCGCTCGATCTTGAGCTGGATCAGGTACCCCTTCAGCCCGAGATGCCTGCGTACCGACTCGGCCATCCAGTCGCGCAGTTGCTGGCAGCGCAGCGGATCGTCGCCCAACTGCATGGTGACCGGCACCTGCGGCGCGCGTTCGACGCTGCCGCCGACCGCCTCGATCAGCCCGAGTGCCAGCAACTGCTCCAGCACGTCCTCCGGCGCACGCAGGCCCTGCGCCATCTGCTGCAGTTCGCGGCTGTCGCGCTGCCCGTCCACCAGCAACAGCACCGAGCGCAGCGCCGGCGCCAGGCGCAGGCCGCGGTCTTCGATCTCGCGACGGCCAGCCGCCGTCTTGGCATGGATCAACGCCATTACCCCTCCCGCATTTGTGCACCGCAACCACGATGCGCGCGGACCGCAGGCGGGGCCCCCGCCCCGTCGTGCCTGCATGCGTACGCACCGTCCCCTGCGATCGCCGCCCTGCGGCCCGCGCTATATCCCCAGCGCGCGGCGGATTTCCTCGAGTGCGCCCGGGTCATCCAGTGTCGACAGGTCGCCCGGGTCGCGCCGCTCCGCCAGGGCCTGCAGCGAACGCCGCAGCAGCTTACCCGAACGTGTCTTGGGAAGCGCATTGACGATATGCACATGGGCCGGGCGCGCCACCGCCCCGAGCGATGCAGTGACCTGCCGCACCATCTCCGCCGACAACGCCGGGACCTCGTCCGCGGCCGCAGCCTGCTTGAGCGTGACGAACACCAGCGGCACCTGCCCCTTCAGTTCGTCGTGCACGCCGATCACCGCCGCCTCGGCCACGCGCGGGTGGTTGCTGACGGCCTCTTCGATCTCGCGCGTGCCGAGCCGGTGCCCGGCCACGTTGATCACGTCGTCGGTGCGGCCGAGGATGAACGTATAGCCCTCTTCGTCGCGGATGGCCCAGTCCAGCGAGCTGTACAGCAACTCGTCGAAATGGCCGAAATAACTCTTGAGGAACCGTTCGTCGTCGTTCCAGACCGTGCTCATGCAGCCCGGCGGCAGCGGCGGCTGGATCACCAGCACGCCCTTCTGTCCGGGCGCGACTTCAGCGCCGGTCTGCTCGTCGATCACCTTCATCCGGTAACCGAGATTGGGAAAGCCCGGCGAACCGAACTTCACCGGTTTCATGTCCAGGCCCGGCAGCAGCGTCAATGCCGGCCAGCCGGTCTCGGTCTGCCAGTAGTTGTCGATCACCGGCTTGCGCAGCGCATTGCCTATCCACTGTGCGGTGGGTTCGTCCAGCGGCTCGCCGGCAAGGAACAGGTATTTCAGGTCGGACAGGTCGTGGCGATGGATGAAATCCACGTCGTGCTTCTTCAGCACGCGGATCGCGGTGGGCGAGGAGAACATCGTGCGCACACCATACTGCTCGCACAGCGCCCACCAGATGCCGGGGTCCGGATTCGTCGGCAGCCCTTCGTACAGCAGCGACGTGCAGCCGCCGATCAGCGGCCCATATACGTTGTAGGAATGCCCCACCGCCCAGCCGACATCGGAGGTGGAGAACATCACCTGCCCGGGCGCACAGTCGAACACCGTGCGCATCGACTGCGCCATCGCCACCGCGTAGCCGCCGACGTCGCGCTGCACGCCCTTCGGCTTGCCGGTGGTGCCCGAGGTGTAGAGCAGATAACTGGGCTCGTTGGATTCCAGCCATTCCACCGGCACTTCGACGTCGCCGACCTGTCCGCGCAGCACCGCATAGTCCTCGTCGCGCCCCGGCACCCGGGTCATGCCCGCATCCAGCCCGCGCGAGACGATCAACACCTTCGGCGGCGGGCTGGAGGCCTCGGCGCATGCCGCATCGACCATGGGCTTGTACGGAATCACCTTGCCGCCGCGCATGCCCGCGTCGGCGGCGATCAGCAGCTTCGGCCGGGCGTCGTCGATGCGCAGCGCCAGGTTGTGCGCGGCGAAGCCGCCGAACACCACCGAATGCACCGCACCGATGCGCGCGCAGGCCAGCATGGCGAACACCGCCTCGGCCATGTTCGGCATGTAGATCACCACGCGGTCGCCGCGGCCGACGTCCAGCTGCCTGAGCACCGCGGCGAATGCGTTCACTTCGCGGTACAGCTGGCGGTAGGTGATCTCGCGGGTCGTGCCGGTCTCGGTGGAAACGACCACCAGCGCCAGCTGGTCGGGGCGCTCCTGCAGATGGCGGTCAACGGCGTTGTAGCAGAGATTGGTCTGGCCGCCGACGAACCAGCGCCGGAACGGCGGATTGGAGTAGTCCAGGATCTGCCGCGGCGGACGATGCCAGTGGATGGCCCTGGCCTCCTCGGCCCAGAACGCCTCGGGCTCCTCGATGGAACGGCGATGGATCTGCTCGTATTGCACGACGTCCTCCGGCACCTGCCTGGTCCGCTTCGAGCATAGTCCCGCGCGGATCGCCGCTCCCTGCGACGATGGTCGTACGACGAAAGCCGAAGGCGCTAGAACGGACAGGGCGAGGTGAACGCCACCGCCTCGCCGGTCAGCGGATGCGCGAATGCGAGGCGGCGCGCATGCAGATGTACGCGCGCGGCAGCAGCCGCGCCGTACAGCACGTCGCCGACGATCGGATGGCCGAGACTGGCCAGGTGCAGCCGCAACTGGTGGCTGCGCCCGGTGACGGGCTCCAGTTCAAGCCGCGTGCGGCAGGCCGGCGCATCGCGCGCCAGCACCCGCCAGCGCGTGAGCGCCGGCTTGCCGTGTTCATGGTCCACCTTCTGCTTCGGCCGGTTCGGCCAGTCGCAGATCAGCGGCAAGGCGATCTCGCCGGCATCGCCCTCGACCACGCCCTCGACCACGGCCTCATAGCGCTTGCCGACGCGGCGCTGTTCGAACTGCGCCGACAACGCCGCCTGCATCTGCTTGCCGCGCGCATGCAGCATCAACCCGGAGGTCACCTGGTCCAGGCGATGCACGGTCAGCACGTCCGCGTAAACCGCCTGCAATCGCGACACCAGGCAATCCTGGTTCTCCGGCAGCCGCCCGGGCACGGACAGCAGGCCGGGGGGCTTTTCAGCGACCAGGAAGGCATCGTCGATGTAATGCAGTGCGATGTCGGGATACATGCGGTACGGAAATGGAGAGCAGAGCCCGGGCACCGGGCGTAGGGTCGGCCGCTGGCCGGCAACCGGGCAGGCACTGCCCAAAGCAGAACGGGGAAGCCTGAGCCTCCCCGTTCGTCATGCCACCGGACCGCTGCGGTTACAGCAGGTCGGCCACGCCGGCGCGCTCTTCTTCCAGCTCGCCCAGGGTGATGTCGATGTACTTGCGCGAGAAGTCGTCGATCGACAGGTCCTTGACGATGCTGTACTTGCCGTTCTCGGTGATCACCGGGAAACCGAACACCACGCCTTCGGGAATGCCATAGGAACCATCGGACGGCACGCCCATGGTCACCCACTTGCCGTTGCTGCCCAGCACCCAGTCATGCACGTGGTCGATGGCGGCATTGGCGGCCGACGCGGCCGAGGACAGGCCACGGGCGGCGATGATCGCCGCGCCGCGCTTGCCGACGGTCGGGATGAAGGTGTTGGCGTTCCATTCCTGGTCGTTGATCAGCTCGGCCACCGAGGCGCCGCCGGTGGTGGCGAAGCGGTAGTCCGGATACATGGTCGGGCTGTGGTTGCCCCACACGGTGAACTTCTCGAAGCTGTCCACGGCCTTGCCGGTCTTGGCCGACAGCTGGCTCAGGGCACGGTTGTGGTCCAGGCGCAGCATGGCGGTGAAGTTCTTCGGATCCAGGTCCGGGGCCGACTTCATGGCGATGTAGGCGTTGGTGTTGGCCGGGTTGCCGACCACCAGCACCTTCACATCGCGCTTGGCGACGGCATTGAGCGCCTTGCCCTGCACGGTGAAGATCTTGGCGTTCTCCAGCAGCAGGTCCTTGCGCTCCATGCCCGGGCCGCGCGGACGGGCGCCGACCAGCAGGGCCACGTCGACGTCCTTGAACGCCACCAGCGGATCGGCGGTGGTGACCACGCCGGCCAGCAGCGGGAAGGCGCAGTCTTCCAGTTCCATGACCACGCCCTTCAGCGCGGCCTGGGCCTTTTCGTTGTCGATCTCGAGCAGCTGCAGGATGACCGGCTGGTCCTTGCCCAGCATTTCGCCGGAAGCGATGCGGAACAGCAGGGCATAGCCGATATTGCCGGCAGCGCCGGTCACGGCGACACGTACGGGTGCTTTCATGGGGGTTTCCTCTGCTAAGAAAGGTGTTCTGGGACTGCCCCGGCCTTCGCGGTCGCGGAGGCGGGGCTGGAATCGGGGCGCATCATGGAAACGGCCACCCCTGCGGGTGGCCGTTGGCAGGTCAGGCGGCGAGGATCTTGTTCCACTCGGCCACGCGGTCGGCCTTGGCGGCCAGCACGGCGTCGGCATCGCCTTCGATGGTGATCTTGTTGATCAGGTCGCCCTGCTTGACCGAATCCACCACGTCCAGGCCTTCGGTCACCTTGCCGAACACGGTGTGCTTGCCGTCCAGCCAGTCGGTCTTGATGTGGGTGATGAAGAACTGGCTGCCATTGGTGTTCGGGCCGGCATTGGCCATGGACAGCACGCCGCGCTCGTGGCGCACGCCGTTGTTGGCCTCGTCCTCGAAACGGTAGCCCGGGCCGCCGCGGCCGGAGCCCTCCGGGCAGCCGCCCTGGATCATGAAATCGGCGATCACGCGGTGGAAATTCAGGCCGTCGTAGAACCCGCGCTTGGCCAGGTTGACGAAATTGGCCACGGTCAGCGGCGCCTTGTCGGCGAACAGCTCGACCTTGATCGGGCCGCGGGAGGTGTCGAAATGGGCGGTCAGGGACATGGGAATCCTTGTGGGAGAAGACGTCTATCGCAGACCGCATAGGATACACCCGCCCCCGGCGGGCCGACTTCCCCCGCCCTCACTCCGCCCGCCGCCGGCTGAATGCCCCTCCCGGGGCCCGCCACCGCCCCTTTTCGCGGATCGGCCGCATGCCCGTATAATGTTGGACTTCTTTTCCCCATTCACGGCACCGGCTGGCCGTCTTTCGCATGTCCATCGAAAACCTTCGCAACATCGCCATCGTCGCCCACGTCGACCATGGCAAGACCACCCTGGTTGACTGCCTGCTCAAGAATTCCGACACGCTGGGCGAGCGCACGGTGCTCGCCGAGCGCGTCATGGACAGCAACGACCAGGAAAAGGAACGCGGCATCACCATCCTGGCCAAGAACACGGCCATCAAGTGGAATGGCAACCGCATCAACATCGTCGACACCCCCGGACACGCCGACTTCGGCGGCGAGGTGGAGCGCGTGCTGTCGATGGTCGACTCGGTGCTGATCCTCGTCGACGCGATGGACGGCCCGATGCCGCAGACCCGCTTCGTCACCCAGAAGGCCTTCGCGATGGGCTTCAAGCCGATCGTCGTGGTCAACAAGGTCGACCGCCCGGGCGCGCGTCCGGAGTGGGTGATCGACCAGGTGTTCGACCTGTTCGACAAGCTCGGCGCCACCAACGAGCAGCTGGATTTCCCGATCGTCTATGCCTCGGGCCTGAACGGCTACGCCGGCCTGGAAGACACCGTGCGCTCGGGCGACATGACCCCGCTGTTCGAAGCGATCATGAAGTACGTGCCGGTGCCGGACGTGGATCCGGAAGGCCCGTTCCAGATGCGCGTCAGCCAGCTGGACTACAACAATTTCGTCGGCGTGATCGGCATCGGTCGCGTGCAGCGCGGCAAGGTCAAGAAGAACCAGCCGGTCATCGTGATCGACCGCGAAGGCAAGAAGCGCCAGGGCAAGGTCCTGCAGGTGCTGGGCTTCATGGGCCTGGAACGCATCGAGGTCGAGGAAGCCCAGGCCGGCGACATCATCGCCATCTCCGGCATCCAGGAACTGACCATCTCCGACACCGTCTGCGCGCTGGACACCCCGGAGGCGCTGCCGGCCCTGACCGTGGACGAACCGACCATCTCGATGACCTTCCAGGTCAACAACTCGCCGTTCGCCGGCAACAAGGACCTGTCCGGCGGCAAGTTCCTGACCAGCCGCCAGCTGAAGGAACGCCTGGAGCGCGAGACCGTGCACAACGTGGCGCTGAAGGTCGAGCTGCTCGAAGACGCCGACAAGTTCCTGGTCTCCGGCCGTGGCGAGCTGCACCTGTCGGTGCTGATCGAAACCATGCGCCGTGAAGGCTACGAGCTGGCCGTGTCGCGCCCGGAAGTGATCATCAAGGAAATCGACGGCCAGCTGATGGAGCCGATCGAACAGCTGGTGGTGGACATCGAAGAGCAGCACCAGGGCGGCGTGATGGAAAAGCTGGGCACCCGCAAGGCGCTGCTGGAAGGCATGGAGCCGGACGGCAAGGGCCGCGTGCGCCTGGACTTCAAGATCCCGGCGCGTGGCCTGATCGGCTTCCAGAACGAGTTCAAGACCCTGACCCAGGGTTCGGGCCTGCTGTTCCACGTGTTCGACCACTACGGTCCGAAGGAACAGGGCGCCATCGCCAAGCGCCTGAACGGCGTGATGATCGCCAATGCCCCGGGCGCCACCCCGGCCTACTCGCTGGGCCCGCTGCAGGAACGCGGCAAGCTGTTCGCCGCCGAAGGCGACAACGTGTACGAAGGCCAGCTGATCGGTATCCACTCCAAGGACAACGACCTGACCGTCAACGCGATCAAGACCAAGCCGCTGACCAACATGCGCGCTTCGGGCAAGGACGATGCGATCCAGCTGACCCCGGCCATCAAGTTCTCGCTGGAACAGGCCCTGGACTTCATCGACGACGACGAGCTGGTGGAAATCACGCCGAAGGAAATCCGCCTGCGCAAGAAGTTCCTGACCGAAAGCGACCGCAAGCGCGCCTCCCGCGCCGGCTGATCGACTTGTCCGCGCGCAAGCCCTACAACCCGGATCCGCATGCGCATCCGGGACTTGCCGCCATCGCACTGCTGGAAGCGGTCAAGGCCGTGCTGGCCTTCCTCGCCGCCGCGGGCCTGGAGATCTCCGGGCCCGCTCCCCTGCGCAACATCGTCAATACGCTGATCCGCCGCGTCGGTGCCGATCCGGAGCACGGCTCGTTCTCCACGCTGCTGGACATGATCACGCCCGACACCGTGCACGTCGGCGCCATCGCCCTGGTCGCCTACGGCCTGCTGCGCTCGCTGGAAGCCTGGGGCCTGTGGCGCGCCAAGGCCTGGGCTTCGTGGCTGGGCTGCATTTCCGCGGCGTTGTACCTGCCGCTGGACATCTACGCCATCGTCCGCCATCCCGGCTGGGCCTCGTGGCTGCTGCTGGCCGTCAACATCCTCGTGGTCTGGGTGCTGGCCAGGGACATCGGCAAACGCCGGCCGCCGGCCGCGCGCTGAAGATCGATTCCCCGGGGAGCCAGGCGGCGGGGACAGGTTCGCGCGCGACCTCTCCTTGCCCGTCTGCGCCAGACATCGCACTGAACCGCATGCAGCGGCACCCCGGCCATGGATGCCAGCATGGCCCCGGGCGTGGGTTTGCCAAGGCTGGCCCGGCCCGATAGCCTGCGCGGCATGCGGCCCATCCCGAAGCATTCCCGACTGCTCCTGCCCATGCTGGCGGCAATGCTGTGCTGCGCCTGCCAGCGGACCTCCAGCGCCACCCCGGCAGGCGAACCGCCGTTCCCCTACCAGGAAGCCGGCATCGCCGAGCTGCAGGCGCGGATCACCGCCGGCGAGCTCGACAGCGTCACCCTCACCGACGCCTACCTGCGCCGCATCGCCCTGCTCGACCGCGCAGGCCCGGCGCTGCGCTCGGTGATCGAGATCAATCCCGCCGCGCGCCGCGAAGCCGCCCAGCGCGACGCCGAACGCCGCGCCGGCCGCATCCGCGGCCCGCTGCACGGCATGCCGATCCTGCTCAAGGACAACATCGGCGCCACGCCCATGCACAACACCGCCGGTTCGCTGGCGCTGAAAACGTTCCGCCCGCGGCGCGACGCCTTCCTGGTGCAGCGCCTGCGCGAGGCCGGCGCGGTGATCCTGGGCAAGACCAACCTGAGCGAATGGGCCAATTTCCGCTCCACCGGCTCGACCTCGGGCTGGAGCGCGCTGGGCGGCCAGACCCGCAACCCGTATGCGCTGGACCGCAACCCCTGTGGTTCCAGTTCGGGCAGCGCCGTGGCCGTCGCCGCCAACCTGGCCGTGGCCGCCATCGGTACCGAAACCGACGGCAGCATCGTCTGCCCGGCGGCCGTCACCGGCATCGTCGGACTCAAGCCGACCGTGGGCCTGGTCAGTCGCGATGGCATCATCCCGATTTCCTTCAGCCAGGACACCGCCGGACCGATGGCGCGCAGCGTTGCCGATGCCGCGCTGCTGCTGGCAGCCATGGCCGGTCGCGACGAATCCGACCCGGCTACCGCGACGATGCCCGGACGGGCCGTATACGACTACGGTGCGCGCCTGCGCCCTGACGCCCTGCACGGCGCGCGCATCGGCGTGCTGCGCAACGCGCTTGCCGAGCGCGCGGAGATCAAACCCCTGCTGGACCAGGCAGTAGCGGCGATGCGTGCCGCCGGCGCCACGGTCATCGACACCGCCCTGCCCAGCGAGGACGGCTGGGAAAAGGACGAGCAGACGGTTCTGCTGTACGAATTCAAGAACGGGCTGAACCGCTATTTCCAGCAATGGCGCACCCCGGTGGCTTCGCTCGGCGCCCTGATCGCCTTCAACGATGCCCACGCATCGCAGGAGCTGCACCTCTTCGGCCAGGAACTGCTGCTGCAGGCCGAACAGGCCGGCTCGCTCAACGATCCGATCTATATCGCCGCGCGCGGCAACGCCCGCCGCCTCGCCGGCGCCGAGGGCATCGACGCCACGCTGCGCGCGGACCGGCTCGATGCGTTGATCGCCCCCACCACCGGCGCGGCCTGGCGCACGACGCCGGGCAAGGGCGACGACTATCCTGGCGGCAGCTACGGCGCCGCCGCCGTGGCCGGCTACCCCAGCCTGAGCGTGCCCATGGGCCACGCCAATGGCCTGCCGCTTGGATTGCTGTTCATGGGTCCCGCATGGAGCGAACCGCGCCTGCTGGAACTGGGGCACGCCTACGAACAGCTGACCCGGGCACGCAGGCCGCCGGCGTTCGCACCCACGCCGTAGGAGCGGCTCCGCAGGGCCGCGTCACCGCCGCGACAACCTTCATCCGCAAGACCACGGTCGCGCGCAGAACGCCGCCTATGCGTCGACGCTACCCTGCTTGCGCACGATCGCCATGGCGATCTCCAGCGACTGCTCGTAGTTCAGGCGCGGATCCACGCTCGAGCGGTAGGCCCGCTCCAGGTCCACCTCGGTGAGCTCGCGCGCGCCCCCGGTGCATTCGGTGACGTCCTCGCCGGTCAGTTCCAGGTGCACGCCGCCCAGGCGCGTGCCGGCCGCCGCATGCAGGTCGAAGGACAACTCCACCTCACGGCGGATATTGTCGAAGCGACGGGTCTTGTAGCCGTTGCTGGTGCTCTCGGTATTGCCGTGCATCGCGTCGCACACCCACAGCACGCGTCGGCCGTCGCGCCTCACCGCATCGAGCAGCGGCGGCAGCTTGTCCGCGATCTGCGCCGCGCCCATGCGATGGATGAAGCTCAACCGGCCCGGCTCGTCGTCGGGATTGAGCGTATCGATCAGGCGCAGCAGCTGATCCGGCTGCACCGATGGCCCCACCTTGATCGCGATCGGGTTGCGCACCCCGCGCAGGTACTCCACGTGCGCTCCATCCAGTGCCGCGGTGCGCATGCCGATCCACGGATAGTGCGTGCTCAGGTTGAACCAGCCATGCTGGCGCGGTACCTGCCGGGTCAGCGCCTGCTCGTAGGGCAGCAGCAGCGCCTCGTGGGAGGTGTAGAAATCGACCCGGTTGAGGTTGTGCACCTGCGCGCCGGACAGCGTCTCCATGAACCGCACCGCATCGCCGATGGCGCCGACCATCTTCTGGTATTCCGCCGCCAGCGGCGAACAGCCCATCCAGCTCAGGTTCCAGTACTCGGGGTGGTGCAGGTCGGCGAAGCCGCCATCGATCAGCGCGCGCACGAAATTCATCGTCAGCGCCGAACGCGAATGGGCGACGATCATGCGCTGCGGATCGGGCACGCGCGCGGCCTCGGTGAACTCCGGCGCATTGATCACGTCGCCGCGATAGCTGGGCAGGGTCACCCCGTCGCGGGTCTCGGTGTCGGCCGAGCGCGGCTTTGCATACTGCCCGGCGAAGCGCCCGACCCGTATCACCGGCTTGCGCAGTCCGTGCACCAGCACCAGGCTCATCTGCAGCAGCACCTTGAGCCGGTTGGAAATCGTGCCGGACTCGCAGTCGGCGAAATTCTCGGCGCAGTCGCCGCCCTGCAGCAGGAAGCGCTTGCCCTCCTGCGCCTCGGCCAGCTGCTGCTTGAGCGCGAGGATCTCCCACGAGGTCACCAACGGGGGCAGCTGGCGCAGCTGCGCCAGCGCCGCCTCCAGCGCCTGCGGATCGGGATAGGTCGGCATCTGCAGCGCAGGCCGCCCACGCCAGCTGTCCGGCGCCCAGTTCGATGCGGAGGCGGCCGGGGACAAGGAGTGGGACAGGTTCATGCGCTTACCGTTGCGATGCGTGGGAGGAATCAGGGAACCGGGGAATCAGAACAGGCGCGTCCTGCGCGCGCGCAGCCCGGCATGCAGCGCCCAGGCGCCAAGCAGCGCGAACCACACCAGGCTCCACATCGGCATGCTCAGACCGAGGAAGGTCCAGTCGATGTTGCCGCAGTCGCCCGTGCCGGTAAGCACGGTGCGGAACACCTCGAACGGCCCCATGGTCTCGCTGAGGAAGCTCAACGGCGGACCACAGCTGCTGCCCAGCTCCTTCGGCAGCAACTGCACGTAGACGTGACGCCCGGCGATGCCGGCGCCCACCGCCGCGGCGATGAACGCGAATACGCCATAGAGGCTGCGACCGCCGCGCGACGCGGGCCCATGCAGCGCGCCCAGCAGGAACACCAGGCCCAGCGCGGCGAAGGCGATGCGCTGGAAAATACACAGCGGACATGGCTCCAGCCCCATCTTCAACTGCATCCAGATGGCGAACGCCAGAAGGCCCGCGCAGGCCAGGAAGCCCAGCAGGCACTGCGCGCGGAAACTCCACCGCAAAGGATTCATCACGTCGTTCCGGATCAATGATCGGGCAAGCGTAACAGGCCGGCAGCCGCAGGACAGCATCGCCACGCATGATGATCCTGCATGAGCGCACGTCCGGCCTTGTCCAGCGCAAAGTTGCGGGGGAAGCGCCCTGGCCGGCGAAAAGCCATCCCACGGCCGGCCGCTGCCTGCTCGCATCCGGCCATCGACACAGCATGCGGCATCCTCTGTCGGCCAACCGCTCCAGCCATGCACGAGCGCATTCGATGGGATCCCGCATTCTCCAAAAGCAAAAAGCCCGGCCAGGGCCGGGCTTTCTGTTTCAGGCGTGATTGCAGCGGAAGGCGCGATTACTCGGCCACTTCCTCGGCAACGGCAGCCGGACGGTCCACCAGCTCGACGTAGGCCATCGGCGCATTGTCGCCGGCGCGGAAGCCGCACTTCAGCAGGCGCAGGTAGCCGCCCGGACGGGTGGCGTAGCGCGGGCCCAGGATGGTGAACAGGTTGCCGACGGCTTCCTTGTCACGCAGGCGGGCGAACGCCAGACGGCGGTTGGCGACGGAGTCGACCTTGGCCAGGGTGATCAGCGGCTCGGCGACGCGGCGCAGTTCCTTGGCCTTCGGCAGGGTGGTCTTGATCAGCTCGTGCTTGAACAGCGAGGCGGCCATGTTCTTGAACATCGCTTCGCGGTGGGCGCTGGTGCGGTTGAACTTGCGGCCCGACTTCTGGTGGCGCATGGGTCTATTCCTTGGTCAATGATGGGTCGTTGGACGTCGTTGTCGCCATCCTGGCGTTGCTGCTTGGACTGCGGATGGTCCTGGCCGCCCCTTCCATGGACGACCGGCGCAGCGGCGTTGCGGCCGTCAGCGCGGGTGTTGCAGTTACAAGGTAAAGCGGGAGCCACGGCTCGCGCCGCGTCTGCTCCCCGCCCGGCATAGCGCGCCGGGTTGTTCGCCAACGCCAGCCGTTGCCTGCAAGGCAACGGCTGGGCAGCTTTTACTTACCCCAGCATGCCGTGGGCGGAGACGCCGGCCGGCGGCCAGTTCTCCAGCTTCATGCCGAGCGACAGGCCACGCTGGGCCAGCACTTCCTTGATCTCGGTCAGCGACTTCTTGCCGAGGTTCGGGGTCTTGAGCAGCTCGACTTCGGTCTTCTGGATCAGATCGCCGATGTAGTAAATGCTCTCGGCCTTCAGGCAGTTCGCCGAACGCACGGTCAGCTCCAGATCGTCGATCGGGCGCAGCAGCACCGGATCCACGCCGTTGTTGGCCGGCTTGGCCGCACCGCGGTCGCGGTGGGTGAAGTCACCGAACACCGACAGCTGATCGCTGAGGATGTCGGCCGCAGTGCGGACGGCTTCCTCGGCATCGATCGTGCCGTTGGTTTCGATATCGATGACCAGCTTGTCCAGGTCGGTGCGCTGCTCGACGCGGGCCGCTTCCACGGCATAGGCGACGCGGCGGACCGGCGAGAACGAGGCGTCCAGGACCAGACGGCCGATGGCGCGGGTTTCTTCATCCGGACGACGACGCGACGCCGCCGGCTGGTAGCCGAAGCCACGCTCGACCTTCAGGCGCATGTTGATCGCCGTGTCCTTGGTCAGGTTGCAGATGATCTGCTCGCCGTTGAGGACTTCGACGTTGTGGTCGACCTTGATGTCTGCGGCAGTCACCACACCCGGACCCTGCTTGGACAGGGAGATGGTGGCGCTGTCGCCGGAATGCATGCGGATGGCCACGTCCTTCAGGTTGAGCAGGACTTCGAGCACGTCCTCCTGCAGCCCTTCGACCGTGGTGTACTCATGCAGCACGCCGTCGATCTCGACTTCCGTGATGGCGAAGCCCGGGATGGACGACAGCAGCACGCGACGCAGGGCATTGCCCAGCGTATGCCCGTAACCCCGCTCCAAGGGCTCGATGACGACCTTGGCGCGGGTGTCGGTAAGGCGTTCGATCTGCGGACCGCGAGGACGCAGAACCTGGTTGGCGGTAACCGTCATGTTGCGGGTTCTCCTAGTGAACCCCCGGCCGTCGCCGGGGGTTCTCCAATGTGAATTACTTCGAGTACAGCTCGACGATCAGCGCTTCGTTGATGTCCGCCGGCAGGTCGGCGCGATCCGGAACGGCCTTGAACACGCCGCTGAACTTCTTCGAATCGACTTCAACCCACGACGGGCTCAGGTCATGCTGTTCGGCGATGGTCAGGGCTTCCTGCACGCGCAGTTGCTTGGCAGCCTTTTCCGACAGGGCGATCGCGTCGCCGGCCTTGACCTGGTACGAAGCCAGGTTGACCGACTTGCCGTTCACGGTGACGCCGCGGTGCGAGACCAGCTGGCGGGCAGCCGGACGGGTCACGGCGAAGCCCATGCGGTAGACGACGTTGTCCAGGCGGGTTTCCAGCAGCTGCAGCAGGTTCTCGCCGGTGTTGCCCTTCTTGGTCGAGGCCTTCTTGTAGTAGTTGCGGAACTGGCGCTCCAGCAGGCCGTAGATGCGCTTGACCTTCTGCTTTTCACGCAGCTGGGTGGCGTAGTCGGACAGCTTGCCCTTGCGGGCGGTAGCGCCGTGCTGGCCGGGCTTCTGCTCCAGCTTGCACTTGGAGTCCAGCGCACGGGCCGGGCTCTTCAGCGACAGGTCGGCGCCTTCGCGACGGGCGAGCTTACAGGTAGGACCGATATAACGAGCCATTTCTTATCGCTCCCTTTAGACGCGACGCTTCTTCGGCGGACGGCACCCGTTGTGCGGGATAGGCGTCACGTCGATGATGTTGGTGATCTTGTAGCCGACGTTGTTCAGCGAACGCACGGCCGACTCACGGCCCGGACCCGGACCCTTGATGCGGACTTCCAGCGACTTCACGCCGTAGTCCAGCGCGGCCTTGCCGGCCTTCTCGGCGGCGACCTGCGCGGCGAACGGAGTCGACTTGCGCGAACCGCGGAAGCCGGCACCACCGGAGGTCGCCCAGGACAGTGCATTGCCCTGGCGGTCGGTGATGGTAACGATGGTGTTGTTGAAAGAAGCGTGGACGTGGGCGACGCCATCGGTGATGACGCGCTTGATCTTCTTCTTGGTCTTAGCAGCAGCGGGCTTAGCCATTTTCTAGGGTCCCTTACTTCTTAAGCGCCTTGCGCGGACCCTTGCGGGTGCGGGCGTTGGTCTTGGTGCGCTGACCACGCAGCGGCAGGCCGCGACGGTGACGCAGGCCGCGGTAGCAGCCCAGGTCCATCAGGCGCTTGATGGCGATGCCGACTTCACGACGCAGGTCGCCTTCGACGATGTACTTGCCCACTTCCAGGCGCAGACGGTCGATTTCCGGCTCCGACAGATCGCGGATCTTGGTGGTCGAAGCAACGGCTGCGGCTTCGCAGACCTTCTTCGAGCGGGTACGGCCGATGCCGTAAATGCTTTGCAACCCGACCCAGACGTGCTTCTGGGCTGGCAGGTTGACGCCTGCAATACGCGCCATGACGCGGTTCTCCAGCTGAGTGATGGCCGAATGCGCACCGCGTGGCGCGCCATTCCGGCAGGATGGATCAAAAAAGTGAACTAGCGATTCTAACAAGGCCTCGGTTTGCTTGGAAGTCCGTGGAACACAAGGTTCCATGGACCCGGCGTGGGGAGTGTGCCCATGCTCCGGCGCCGGATGTGCCTGGCAGGGAGATTTCTCTCCAAGCCGCCCGCGCTACTCCCGCGCGGAACAACCACATCACACCCCCACCCGAGACCGCTGCGGGGGCCGCCCTTCTGTCTTGAAGACCTGCCCCGGGAACCAGGGCGGTCTTCGCGCTATGAAGCGGAAAGTATAGCGGGAGAATCAGCCGCGCGCAAAACCGCCGCGGTTGCCGCCCTTCAGGTTCGCCTTCTTCAGCAGGCTCTCGTACTGGTGCGACATCAGGTGCGCCTGCACCTGGGCGATGAAGTCCATCACCACCACCACCACGATCAGCAGCGAGGTGCCGCCGAAGTAGAACGAGGCATTCAGCTGCGTGCGCATCAGTTCCGGCAGCAGGCAGACGATCACCAGGTACAGCGAGCCGGCTGCCGTCAGGCGGGTCAGCACGGCGTCGATGTACTCGGCCGTGGCCTTGCCCGGACGGATGCCCGGGATCAGCGCGCCCGACTTCTTCAGGTTGTCGGCGGTTTCCTGCGAATTGAACACCAGCGCGGTATAGAAGAACGCGAAACCGGTGATCAGCGCGGCGAACACGATCATGTGCAGCGGCTCGCCCGGACCCAGTGCGTTGGCCACTTTCTGCAGCCAGGTCGCCGAGCTGGCCTGGCCGGACCACATCGCCAGCGTGGCCGGGAAGGCCAGGATGCTGGAGGCGAAGATGGCCGGGATCACGCCGGACATGTTCAGCTTCAGCGGCAGGAACGAGGTCTGGTTCATGTAGGCATTACGGCCACCCTGGCGACGGGCGTAATTGACCGTGATGCGGCGCTGGCCGCGCTCGACGAACACCACGAAATAGGTGAACGCCAGCACCACGATGACGATCAGCAGCAGCGAGATGAAGCTCATGTTGCCGTCGCGGTAGGCCTCCAGCGTGTGGATGACCGCGGCCGGCAGGCCGGCGACGATGCCGGCGAAGATGATCAGCGAGACGCCGTTGCCGATGCCGCGCTCGGTCACCTGCTCGCCGACCCACATCAGGAAGATGGTGCCGGCGGTCAGCGCGACCACAGCGGTGAGCACGAAGCCCATGCCCGGCGCGTAGACGACCGGCGCACCGCCCGGCGACAGCTGGTTCTGCAGCGCCAGGGCGATCGAACCGCCCTGCACGATGGCCAGCAGCACCGCGCCGATGCGCGAATACTGGGTGATCTTGCGGCGGCCCGACTCGCCTTCCTTCTGCATCGCCTTGAGCGCGGGGAAGATATGGACCGCCAGCTGCATCACGATCGATGCCGAGATGTACGGCATCACGTTCAGCGCGAAAATACTGAAACGGTGCAGGGCGCCGCCCGAGAACATGTTGAACATGTCCACGATACCGCCGCCCTGCGCCTGCATCAGCGCAAGCATGGCATCGGGATTGACGCCCGGCACCGGCACGTAGCAGCCGATGCGATAGACGAGCAATGCCCCGACTACGAACAGAAGACGCTGGCGAAGTTCAGTGAACTTGCCCATTCCGCCCGCGAGGTTACCGATGCCAGCTTGCGCCATGTTCCAGTTACTCCTGTACGCTGCCGCCGGCAGCTTCGATCGCAGCCTTGGCGCCGGCGGTAGCCGCCACACCCTTCAGGGTGAACGCCTTGGTCAGCTCGCCCTTGAGGACGATCTTGGCCTTCTTGGCGGTCGTCGGGACCAGCTTCGCGGCGCGCAGCGCAGCGAAATCGATCTCACCGGCTTCCAGGCGGTCCAGGTGGTAGGACAACACTTCAGCGGTGTCCTTGGCCATCTTGGAACGGAAGCCGATCTTCGGCAGACGGCGCTGCATCGGGGTCTGGCCGCCTTCGAAGCCAGCCTTGATCTTGCCGCCACCCTTGCGGGCGAACGAACCCTTGTGGCCGCGACCGGCGGTCTTGCCCAGGCCCGAGCCGATACCGCGGCCGACGCGGGTGCGCTCGGTGCGGGCGCCCGGTGCCGGGCTCAGTTCATTGAGACGCAGAGTCATGATCGATTACTCCTCAACCTTGACGAGGTAGTGAACGGTATTGATCAGGCCGCGAACCTGCGGGCTGTCCTTCAGTTCACGCACATCGTTGAGCTTGTTCAGACCCAGCGCACGCACCGACAGGCGATGACGCGACTGGGCTCCACGCAGGCCGCGCACCAGGCGCACCTTCACGGTCTTGTTGGACTCATTAGCCATGGTTGAGTTCCTCCACCTTCTTGCCGCGCTTGGCCGCGATGCGCGCCGGCGACTGCATGCCAGCCAGGCCCTTCACGGTGGCACGCACCAGGTTGATCGGGTTGCGCGAGCCGGTGGCCTTGGCCAGCACGTTCTTCACGCCGACCGCTTCCAGCACGGCACGCATGGCGCCGCCGGCGATCACGCCGGTACCTTCCGAAGCCGGCTGCATGAACACGCGGGCCGCGCCGTGGCCGTCCTTGACGGTGTGCCACAAGGTGCCGTTGTGCAGGTCAACGCTGACCAGGTTCTTGCGGGCCTGTTCCATCGACTTCTGGATGGCGACCGGCACTTCGCGCGCCTTGCCATAGCCGAAACCGACCTTGCCTTCGCCGTCGCCGACCACGGTCAGGGCGGTAAAGGTGAACTGGCGACCGCCCTTGACGGTCTTGCTGACGCGGTTGACCGCGACCAGCTTCTCGATCATGCCGTCGTCGATCTTCTCTTCGCGGTTACGGTCGCGATCGCGACCCCGCTGCTGACGCTCTTCTGCCATGTTGATTCCTTGGTTGTTGGGTATGTACGGCTCGAGGCCGCTTATGGTTGTGGAGTGATGCGTTGTTCCGGTGGACCGCTGCAGAAGAGCGGCGCCGTCCGGCCTCATTCAGGCCGGCGAGCAGGCGGGCAGGAGCGCGAACGCCCCTGCCCTTGTGCCTTAGAACTGCAGACCGGCCTCGCGCGCGGCATCCGCCAGGGCCTTGATGCGGCCGTGGTAGCGGTAGCCCGAACGATCGAAGGCGACCTTCTCGATGCCGGCGGCCTTGGCGCGCTCGGCAACGATGCGGCCAACCTTGGCGGCGGCGTCGGCGTTCTTGCCGTTCTTCAGGCCGTCCTTGACGTCGGCCTGGGTGGTGTTGGCGGCAGCCAGCACCTTCGAGCCGTCGGCGGTGAAGACCTGCGCGTACAGGTGCTGGCCGGTACGCAGCACCGACAGGCGCGGCACGCCCAGGGTACGGATGTGCGAACGGGTCGACTTGGCGCGACGCAGGCGAGCGATGTTCTTGTTCATGATCTTTATCCTCGAAAGCTGAAAGCTGTGCTTTTCCCGAAAAGTCCGCACACGGATGCGCAGACTTTTGCGAAGGATCCGCCTTAGGCCTTCTTGGCTTCCTTGCGAATGATGTTCTCACCGGCGTACTTCACACCCTTGCCCTTGTAGGGCTCCGGCGGACGATAGCCACGGATCTTGGCAGCGACTTCGCCGACCACCTGCTTGTCCGCGCCCTGCACGACGATTTCCGTCTGCGTCGGGGTGGCCAGGGTGATGCCTTCCGGCGCCACGAACACGACGGGGTGCGAGAAGCCCAGCGACAGGTTCAGGTCCTTGCCCTGCATGGCAGCGCGGTAACCCACGCCGACCAGCTCCAGCTTCTTCTCGAAGCCTTCGGACACGCCATGGACCATGTTGGCCAGGATCGAACGCACGGTGCCGGTCAGCGCGTCGAAGGAGATGTCCTTCGGATTCAGCGTGACGACGCCATTGTCGATGGTGATTTCAACGCCAGCGGACTTGTTCAGCGACAGGGTGCCCTTCGGGCCCTTCACGCTCACGGATTCCGACTGGATGTTCAGCTCAACGCCCTTGGGCAGGTTGATCGGCTTCTTGGCTACGCGGGACATGTTCTACTCCTTCTCGCTTAGGCCACGAAGCACAGGACTTCACCGCCGACGCCCTGCTGGCGCGCCTGCGCATCGGTCATGATGCCCTTGGAGGTGGAAATGATGGCGATGCCCAGGCCGTTGAGGACCTTCGGCAGCTCGCTCTTGCCGCGGTACTGGCGCAGGCCCGAACGCGAGAAGCGCTTCAGGGTCGCGATGACCGGCTTGCCTTCGAAATACTTCAGGACGATTTCCAGCTCGGCCTTGTTGTTTTCCAGCTGGTTGACGCGCAGGTCGGTGATGTAACCCTCGTCCTTCAGGACCTGGGCAATCGCCACCTTGATCTTGGACGACGGCGCTTTCACCGTCTGCTTGCCAACCGCGGCCGCATTCTTGATGCGGACCAGCAGGTCGGCGATGGGATCAGTCATGCTCATGTAGATACCTTTGAGTGCACCGATATCCGCTTTCGCGAAAATCTCGAGTTTTCCCGGGATGGGCCGGGGCCCCTACCAACGCCACCCGCACTTTCGGGCGGGCAAGACGCGGGAGTATACGACAAAAAGTCCGACTTGCGTCGGACTCCCTGTATTGCCGGCGGGTTGCCCTTCCGGCCCACCGGCCGGGCCTAGCGGCCCGGCACGGAGGTTTCTTACCAGCTGGCCTTGCGCAGGCCCGGCACGTCGCCACGCATGGTGGCTTCGCGCAGCTTGTTGCGGCCCAGGCCGAACTTGCGGTACACGCCACGCGGACGGCCCGACAGTTCGCAGCGGTTGCGCTGGCGGGACGGCGACGAATCGCGCGGCAGCTTGGACAGCTTGGCCGCGGCTTCGATCTTCTCTTCGTAGCTCGCGTCCACCGAGGACACGATCTTCTTCAGAGCCGCACGCTTGTCGGCGTACTTCTTGGCCAGCTTTTCCCGCTTGATGTCGCGGTTGACCATGGAGGTCTTTGCCATTTCGGTTTCCTCGACGGATCAGTTACGGAACGGGAACTTGAACGCTGCCAGCAGCGCCTTCGCTTCCGCATCGGTCTTGGCGGTGGTGGTGATGGCGATATCCATGCCGCGGATCGCATCGACGGCGTCGAAGTCGATTTCCGGGAAGATGATCTGTTCCTTCACGCCCATGTTGTAGTTGCCGCGACCGTCGAACGAACGACCCGACACGCCGCGGAAGTCACGCACGCGCGGCAGCGAGATGTTGATCAGGCGATCCAGGAATTCGAACATGGTGTTGCGGCGCAGGGTGACCTTGCAACCGATCGGCCAGCCATCGCGGATCTTGAACGAAGCCACCGAGACGCGCGACTTGGTGACCACCGGCTTCTGGCCGGTGATCTTGGTCATGTCGGCCACGGCGTTCTCGAGCACCTTCTTGTTGGTCGCGGCTTCGCCGACGCCCATGTTGACGGTGATCTTGACCAGCTTCGGCACTTCCATCGGATTGGTGTAGCCGAACTGCTTCATCAGCGCCGGCACCACTTCTTCCTTGTAGATTTTTTCGAGACGGGAAGTCATCAGCTCATTCCTCAGGCGTCAATCGCCTCACCGCTGGAGCGGAACACACGCAGTTTGCGTCCATCCTCCAGCACCTTGAAGCCAACGCGATCGCCCTTGCCCGAAGCCGGGTTGAGGACATTGACGTTGGAGATATGGATCGAAGCTTCACGCTCGACCACGCCGCCGGCAACACCTGCCTGCGGGTTCGGCTTGGTGTGGCGCTTGACGATGTTCACGTTGGCGACGACCACGCGGTCGCCGTCGACGCGGACGACTTCGCCCTGCTTGCCCTTGTCCTTGCCGGTGTTGACGACGACCTGGTCGCCCTTCTTGATACGGTTAGCCATGATTATCTCCTGTCGCTCACAGCACTTCGGGAGCGAGCGAGACGATCTTCATGAACTTCTCGGAACGAAGTTCACGGGTCACCGGCCCGAAGATGCGGGTGCCGATCGGCTCCTGCTTGTTGTTCAGCAGGACGGCGGCGTTGCCGTCGAAACGGATCAGCGAACCGTCGGCGCGACGCACACCCTTGCGGGTACGCACCACGACGGCGTCGTAGACTTCGCCCTTCTTGACCTTGCCGCGCGGGATCGCGTCCTTCACGGTGACCTTGATGATGTCGCCGATGTGGGCATAACGGCGCTTCGAGCCGCCCAACACCTTGATGCACATCACTTCCTTGGCACCGGAGTTGTCAGCGACGTCGAGGTAGCTCTGCATCTGGATCATGATTCAGGCTCCTTATTTCGCTGCGCGGGTGATGATTTCCACCACCCGCCAGTTCTTGGTCTTGGACAGCGGCGCAATCTCGGTCACACGCACGAAATCACCTTCGTTGCAGGTGTTCTCGGCGTCGTGAGCGTGCAGCTTGGTCGAGCGCTTGATGTACTTGCCGTACAGGGCGTGCTTGACCTGGCGCTCCACCAACACGGTGACCGTCTTGTCCATCTTGTTGCTGACGACACGGCCTTCGACCGTGCGCAGCGTCTTGCTTTCAGTATTTTCGCTCATCGCAGCCATCCTTACTTCGTGCTGCCGATCAGGTGCTTGACGCGAGCGATCTCGCGGCGCACCCGGCGGGTTTCGTGGGTCTTCGGCAGCTGGCCGGTGGCGGCCTGCATGCGGAGCGAGAACTGCTCCTTGCGCAGGTCGACCAGGTGGGCCTTCAGTTCGTCAGCCGACTTCTCGCGGAGTTGTTTGATGTCCATCAGCGCACCGTCCGGGTCACGAAAGTGGTGGTGACCGAGAGCTTGGCCGACGCCAGGCGGAACGCCTCGCGTGCGATTTCCTCGGAAACACCCTCGATTTCATAGATCATGCGGCCCGGCTGGATCTGGGCGACCCAGTACTCCACGCCGCCCTTACCGGCACCCATTCGGACTTCGATGGGCTTCTTGGTGATGGGCTTGTCCGGGAAAACGCGGATCCACATCTTGCCGCCACGCTTGACGTAACGGCTGATCGAACGACGGGCCGCTTCGATCTGGCGCGCGGTCAGCTGGCCGTGAGCGGTGGCCTTCAGGCCGTACTCACCGAAGCTGACGGCATTGGCGCTCCAGCTCAGGCCGTCGTTGCGGCCCTTGAACATCTTGCGGTATTTGGTTCGCTTGGGTTGCAACATTGCCGTTACCTCGCTTCACGAGCCGGGCGCGACGGACGGTCGGCACGGTCGCCACGATCGTTGCGATCGCTGCGCGGGCTGTCGTCCTGCTTTTCCTGGCCAACCTGGGAGAAATCGAAGACTTCGCCCTTGTAGATCCAGACCTTGATGCCGATGATGCCGTAGGTGGTGCTGGCCTCAGCGAAACCGTAGTCGATGTCGGCGCGCAGGGTGTGCAGCGGCACGCGGCCTTCGCGGTACCACTCGGAACGGGCGATTTCAGCGCCGTTCAAGCGGCCAGCCACGTTGACCTTGATGCCCAGGGCACCCAGGCGCATCGCGTTGCCGACCGCACGCTTCATCGCGCGGCGGAACATGATGCGACGCTCCAGCTGCTGCGCGATCGACTCGGCGACCAGCTGCGCGTCCAGCTCCGGCTTGCGCACTTCGGTGACGTTGATGTGCGCCGGGACGCCCATCACTTCGCTCACTTCCTTGCGCAGCTTCTCGATGTCCTCACCACGCTTGCCGATCACCACGCCCGGACGGGCGGTGTGGATCGTCACGCGCGCGGTCTTGGCCGGACGCTCGATCAGGATCTTGGAGATACCGGCCTGCGCCAGCTTCTTGCGAAGCATCTCGCGGACCTTCAGGTCGGCCGCCAGGTAGCTGGCGAACTCGGCCTTGTTGGCGTACCACTTGGAGTTCCAGTCCTTGGCGATGCCCAGGCGGATACCAATCGGATGTACTTTGTGACCCATCGTTATTTGCCCTCGCCCACGACCACGGTGATGTGGCTGGTGCGCTTGAGAATGCGCGTGCCGCGGCCCTTGGCGCGGGCCATGAAGCGCTTCAGGCTCGGACCTTCATCAACCATGATGGTCTTGACCTTCAGCTCATCGACGTCGGCGCCCTGGTTGTTCTCGGCGTTGGCGATAGCCGACTCCACCACCTTCTTGATGAGGGCGGCAGCCTTCTTGTCCGAGAACTTCAGCAGGTTGACCGCACGCTCGGCCGGAAGGCCGCGCACCTGGTCAGCGACCAGACGGGCCTTCTGCGGGGAGATGCGCGCGGTGCGCAGGATTGCTTTCGCTTCCATCGTCATCTCTCCTTACTTGCCCGACTTCTTGTCAGCACCGTGACCCTTGAAGGTCCGGGTGATGGCGAATTCGCCGAGCTTGTGACCGACCATGTTCTCGTTGACGAGAACCGGAACGTGGTTCTTGCCGTTATGCACGGCGATGGTGACGCCTACCATTTCCGGCAGGATCATCGAACGGCGCGACCAGGTCTTGATCGGCTTCTTGCTGCCCGCGGCGGCCTCCACCTTCTTGACGAGGTGGTGATCGACGAACGGGCCCTTCTTGAGTGAACGTGCCATGGTCGATTAGCCCCTACGATCGCGGACGATGAACTGCTGGGTGCGCTTGTTATGGCGCGTCTTGTAGCCCTTGGTCGGGACACCCCACGGGGTGACCGGATGCGGGTTACCCTGGCCGGCCTTGGCCTCACCACCACCGTGCGGATGGTCCACCGGGTTCATGGCGGCGCCGCGGACGGTCGGCTTGACGCCACGCCAGCGTGCAGCACCGGCCTTGCCGAGCTTCTGCAGGTTGTGCTCGTCGTTGCCGACTTCACCGATGGTGGCGCGGCACTCGACCGGCACCTTGCGCATTTCACCCGAGCGCAGGCGCAGGGTGGCGTAGATGCCTTCACGGGCGACCAGCTGCACGCCGGCGCCAGCGGCGCGGGCGATCTGCGCACCCTTGCCCGGCTTCAGCTCGATGCCGTGGATGGTGGTACCGACCGGGATGTTGCGCAGCGGCAGGGTGTTGCCGGTCTTGATCGGCGCATGCGCGCCGGAGATGACCTGGTCACCCGCCTTCAGGCCCTTCGGGGCGATGATGTAGCGGCGCTCACCGTCGACGTAGCACAGCAGGGCGATGTGGGCGGTGCGGTTCGGATCGTATTCGATGCGTTCCACGCGCGCCGGAATGCCTTCCTTGTTGCGCTTGAAGTCGATGATGCGGTAGTGCTGCTTGTGGCCGCCACCCATATGACGGGTGGTGATGCGGCCATGGTGGTTGCGACCACCGGACTTGCTCTGCGGCTCCAGCAACGCGGCGTGCGGCGCGCCCTTGTGCAGATCGGGCGTGACCACGCGCAGGGCCGAACGGCGGCCTGCGGAGGTGGGCTTGAATTTCATCAATGGCATGGGATGTACCTCAGGCCTTGGCCGTTACATCGATGGACTGGCCATCGGCCAGGCGCACGTACGCCTTGCGCCAATCGCCGCGACGGCCAGCGCGGTTACGGAAGGACTTGCTCTTGCCCTTGACGTTGACCACGTTGACGGCCTCGACCTTGACGTCGAACAGCTGCTCGACCGCGGCCTTCACATCGGCCTTGGTTGCTTCGTTCGAGACTTCGAAGACGTACTGGTTGGAGAGTTCCTGCAGGCGCGCGGTCTTTTCGGAGACTCGCGGAGCGCGCAGCACGCTGAAGATTTTTTCGTTGCTGCTCATGCCAGCCACTCCTCGACCTTCTTGACCGCATCGGCGGTGATGACGACCGTGTCGGCAGCGACCAGAGCGACCGGATCCAGACCCTGGACGTCACGCACCTGCACGTAGGGCAGATTGCGGGCCGACAGGTACAGGTGCTCGGAAGCCTCTTCGGTGACGATCAGCGGACGCTTGCCCACTTCCAGGCCAGCCAGCTTGCCGATCAGACCCTTGGTGCTGGTCGCTTCCACGTCGAAGGACTCGACGATGGTCAGGCGGCCCTGGCGGTTCAGCTCGGACAGGATGGCGCACATGGCGGCGCGATACTGCTTGCGGTTGACCTTCTGCTCGAAGCTGCGCGGCTTGGCCGCGAAGGTGACGCCACCGCCGACGAAGATCGGAGCGGTCAGGGCACCGTGACGAGCGCCACCACCCTTCTGCTTCTTCGACTTCTTGGTGGTGCCAGCCACTTCAGAGCGCGTCTTCTGTGCCTTGGTACCGGCGCGAGCGGCGTTGCGGTAGGCAACGACGACCTGGTGGACCAGATCTTCGCTGAAATCGCGGCCGAACACGGCTTCGGAGACCGAGACCTTGTTGTTGCTACCCGTGATAACGAGTTCCATCGTCATCTCTCCTTATGCCTTGCTCGCCGGACGCACGATCACGTCGCCACCGGCAGCACCCGGAACGGCACCACGGACGGCAATCAGACCACGCTCGACGTCGACCTTGACCACTTCCAGGTTCTGCGTGCTCTGCTGCACGGCACCCATGTGGCCGGCCATCTTCTTGCCCGGGAAAACGCGACCCGGGGTCTGGCGCTGGCCCAACGAACCCGGCGCGCGATGCGACAGCGAGTTACCGTGGGTGGCGTCGCCCATGGTGAAGTTGTAGCGCTTGATGGTGCCCTGGAAGCCCTTGCCCTTGGTGACACCCTGGACGTCGACGATCTGGCCGACTTCGAAGATGTCCGCCTTGACTTCGCCACCGACGGCGTAATCGCCGATCTGGGCGTCCTCGACGCGGAATTCCCACAGGCCACGACCGGCTTCGACCTTGGCCTTGGCGAAGTGGCCGGCTTCCGGCTTGTTCACCAGGGCGGCGCGACGGGCGCCGACGGTCACCTGCACGGCGCTGTAGCCGTCGGTTTCGACGGTCTTGATCTGCGCGATGCGGTTCGGGGTGGCTTCGATCAGGGTCACCGGGATGGACAGGCCATCTTCAGTGAAAACGCGGCTCATGCCGGCCTTGCGGCCCACGAAGCCCAACGAATACTTCTTCGTCATGGTCGTAGTCCTCAGGTCAGCTTGATCTGAACGTCGACGCCGGCAGCCAGTTCGAGCTTCATCAGCGCGTCCACGGTCTTGTCGTTGGGGTCGACGATGTCGAGCACGCGCTTGTGCGTGCGGGTTTCGTACTGGTCACGCGCGTCCTTGTCGACGTGCGGGGAAACCAGAACGGTGTAACGTTCGATCTTGGTCGGCAGCGGGATCGGGCCACGCACTTGCGCGCCGGTCCGCTTGGCCGTTTCAACGATCTCGCTGGCCGAGCGGTCGATCAAACGATGATCGAACGCCTTCAGCCGAATCCGGATCTTTTGGTCCGCCATGACGGTGTTCCTATAGGTCTAAAGAGCGACAGGCCCGGCCTCTTGTGTACCGGACCCCATGAATGCGCGGCCATGCCACCCGGCCGTCGCGCGAATCCCTTCAAAACAGCAAGGCGGCCCGGTTTCCCGGCCCGCCCAGACACAAACAAACGCGCAGAAAGCGCCCCGAACCCTCCGGAGCGACCCACGCGACCTGTCCTTAGTCTGGCGAATACGAAGCGCGTCCTGCCCTTCATTTCGCTGGTTGCGGAGCCCATGCAAGCATGAGTCCCGCGAGTGGTCGTGCATTCTGTCAGCATTCCCGGGGCTTTGCAAGCCCCCGGCACTCCGTCCCTCTTGCGCTTCAGCTGCCGGCCATGCTTGGACGGGCGGACGCTTCCGTGCGCCCGTCCAGACCCCTCATTCCGCGGTGGCGCCGGCCTGCAGCAGGCTGTTGAACAGCAGCTTGAACGAACCGTGGGTCTGCGAGCGGAAGGTGATATCCGTCCCGAAGAAGGTCAGGCGCCCGGCACCGACGTCGGCCTCGGCGGCCAGCACCCCGCCCTGCAGGTGTTCCTGGCCCCAGGCCCAGCCGCTGCGCAGCGGCGTGGCCGAGTCGAAGCGCAGCAGCGGGCGGATGTCGCCGCGGCCGGCAGGAAGATCGAACACCGGGGCATTGTCCCAGCGACCGTCGGAGAAGTACACGTCCAGGCGCTGCGGCAACCCCCAGTTGAGCGGGCGCGACTTGTCCACTGCCACCTGCAGCACGCTGCCGGGGATGTAGTACTCGCGCTGGTTGAGCGCGCGGGACTGGCCGTCCGCCCCCTTGCCCAGCAGATGGCTGCGCAGCGGCAGGCCGAGCTGCAGCGCCAGCCCGCTGGAGGAACCGGTGGCCACGACATGGCCGCCGGCCTGCAGGAAGCGGCGCAGCGCCGCGACCGCCGGCTCGCCGTCCAGTTCGCCCAGCATCGGGCGGAACTCGGCCGGGATGGTGGCCGGGTCTGGCGAGGCCGGCGCACGCCCGGCCTTGCCCTCGATCGCAAGCTCCCCGGGCAGCGGCAGCGCGCCACTGGGCAGGATCAGCACGTCGAACCGGCTGCGCAGGTCACCATCGAGGATCTGCTGCGGATAGACCACTTCATAGTCGAAACCGAAGTTTTCCAGGACCAGCCGCGTCCAGCCGGAGACCATGGAGCCGCCATAGTGGTCCCACAGCGCGATACGCGGCGCCCTCATCGGCTCACCACCCTTGACGCTACGGCCAGCGACGGCCGCCACCACGCCGGTGCCACGCAAGGCCCCGGCCATGGCCGACGCCGATGCGGATGGCACGAAGAAGGCGCCATCGCGGTCATGCAGGCGCCGCACCGCCACGCCGGCCTTGAGCAACCGGTTGACCGCGATCACGCTGTTGTTGGCCCGCGCATCGAGCAGGTAGCCGGTGGCCGAGGCGGGCACCGGCACGTCAGCCGGCACCTGCAGCTGCCCTGCCGGCAGCGCCTCGAACGGGCCATCGAACCCTTCCAGCACGCGATCGAATGCCACGCCCATCTGGAAGGCCAGCGTCCAGCCGGCCGAGTCGTAGGGCGCGATCGGCGGGCCGCCGGCGTACTCGAAGTCATGCGGGTGGTCCTGCGGCTCGAACATGTCCAGCACGTGCGGCCGGAACGCCTGTTCGGCCTTGACCACGAACGAGCCGGCCGGATACCTGCGGCCAGCCACGGCGAACGGCCGGGTCGCACGCTCCACCTCGACACCCGCCAGCTGCAGCGCATTGACGAAGGCGGTCGCGGTCGGGAAATCCGCCTGGTCGGCCGGGATGATGTAGCCGCGCGGATCGCGCTGCTCCGGGCGCCGCAGCAGGGCGCTCACCTGCCCCGCATCCAGCTCCGCCGCCGGCTTGCCGTCCTTGCCTGCGTCGGCGCGGGCCCTGGCCAGGACGCTCGGACTGGCCGTCCAGGTATCGCGGCTGCCGCGCTCGATGGAATTGCGGCCCATGCGGTAGATGTTCCACAGCAGCTGCTCGCGGTTGCGCGAGGCGTAGTCCAGCAACGCCCAGTTGGCGGTCAGGCTGTAGTCGATGGACTGGCGGAAATGCCAGGTCTGCGCCGGCACCGGCGCCGGCAGGTTGCTGTCGGGCAGCTGCCGGTCCGGCAGGAACGGGATCTGCATCGGCGTCGGGTTGCCGGTGATTTCGGTCAGCACGCCGAGCATGTTGTGGAAGTACGGCATGGTGCGCAGGCCGCCGTTCCACCAGGTGGAATACACGCTGCCGCCCTTGGATACCGCACCCGGCTTGTTCTCCTGCAGGAAGCGCAGATTCATCGTCGAGCCGAGCGACTCCAGCCCGACCGGGATCATCGCGTCGATGTTGTAGTTGTACGGATCGCGGTACGGCGGGATCACGATGACCGTGCCCTTGGGCGAGGTCTGGTGGTGGTTGTAGACGATCTGCGGGTACCAGCGCGTGTACATCGCCAGGTTGAGGTTGCGCGTTTCCTGCAGCGCGGCCATGTAGAAGTCGCGGTTGTTGTCGTGGCCGGCGTACTTCTGGTACAGGCGCGGCGGCTTGTCGAGCACGCGCCTGGCCGGCACCGGCTCGCGCATGTACCAGTCCGAGTACAGCTCCTGCCCGTCCGGATTGGCATGGACCAGCAGCACGATCGTGTCGTCGAGGATGCGCCGGGTCTCTGCGTCGTCGCGGCTGGCCAGCTGCCACACGGTCTCGATCAGCTGGTGCGCGCCGACGGTCTCGTTGGCATGCAGGCCGCCGTCGATCCACACCACCGCCTTGCCCTGCTCCGCCAGCCCGCGCGCGACGGCCTCGTCATCGCGCGCCCGCGCCAGGCGCTCGGAGATGCCGCGGTACTCGTCCAGTTTTGCCAGGTTGGCCGGCGAGGAGGCGACCAGCATCAGCTGCGGGCGCCCTTCCGAGGTCCTGCCCAGTTCAACGAGCCGGAACCGGTCTGAGCCGGCGGCGACCTTGCGGAAATACGCCTCGGTCTGGGTATAGGTGGCGAGCATGTAATCGTCGCCGATGGTGAAGCCGAAGTGCTCCTTAGGCGCCGGTACCGCCGCCTGCGCCACTGCGGCGATCGCCGCCAGCGCTACTGCCAGCGCCACCCTGCGCCGCCGTTGTCCCGAACCTCGCAACATCCCGTCTTCTCCTGGTCTCTATCTTGTTGGCGGCCGCAACCGCGGCACGCACCTTAAGCACCCCCGCCACCGGTTTCACGTAGCAAAGGTCACGACGGCTGCACAGCCCATTGATACAAGAGCGGAACAGCGGGCATTTTCCGCCACCCGCGGATGCGGGAAGCCATGGCGCATCGCGCCAGGCGACGCCAGCCCGCACTGGCTGGACCCGGCCGGGAAGGCCCCAGCGAGGCGCAGCCCTGCTTTACGGAAGGCGGATCACGGCGGCCTTGCAGCGTCGGGCAACACCTGGCGGGGCCTGGACAGAAAGGCTCCAGCGGGGCGTTGCCCCGCTCTACAGAACGTGGATCACGGCGGCTTTGTAGCGCCGGGCAACACCCGACGGGGCCTGGCCAGGAAGGCTCCAGCGGGGCGTTGCCCCGCTCTACAGAACGTGGATCACGGCGGCCCTGTAGCGCCGGGCAACGCCCGGCGGGCCTGGCCAGGAAGGCTTCAGCCGGGCGTTGTCCCGCTCCACGGGAACGCAGGGGATGCTTTCCCCTGGCTGGCGGAACCACAAAAAAGGGCGGCCCGGAGGCCGCCCTTCTTTCACGCTCCCCGCGGACAGGGAAGACGCGCTTACTTGGTGATCTTGGCAACCACGCCGGCGCCGACGGTACGGCCGCCTTCGCGGATCGCGAAGCGCAGGCCTTCGTCCATCGCCACCGGGTTGATCAGCGTGACCGACATCTTCACGTTGTCGCCCGGCATCACCATCTCGACGCCCTCCGGCAGCTCGCAAGCGCCGGTGATGTCGGTGGTACGGAAGTAGAACTGCGGACGGTAGCCCTTGAAGAACGGGGTGTGACGGCCGCCCTCGTCCTTCGACAGCACGTACACTTCGGCGTCGAACTGGGTGTGCGGGGTGATCGAACCCGGCTTGGACAGAACCTGGCCGCGCTCCACGTCGTCACGCTTGGTGCCGCGCAGCAGCAGGCCCGCGTTGTCGCCCGCCTGGCCCTGGTCCAGCAGCTTGCGGAACATTTCCACGCCGGTCACAGTGGTCTTCTGGGTCGGACGGATGCCGACGATTTCGATTTCGTCGCCCACCTTGATGATGCCGCGCTCGATACGACCGGTCACCACGGTGCCGCGGCCCGAGATCGAGAATACGTCTTCCACCGGCATCAGGAACGGCTTGTCGACGTCACGCTCCGGGGTCGGGATCCAGCTGTCCAGCGCATCGACCAGCTTCAGGATCGCCGGCACGCCGATGTCGCTCTGGTCGCCTTCCAGCGCCAGACGGGCCGAGCCCGAGATGATCGGGGTGTCGTCGCCCGGGAAGTCGTACTTGCTCAGCAGCTCGCGCACTTCCATTTCCACCAGCTCGAGCAGCTCGGCGTCGTCCACCATGTCGGCCTTGTTCAGGAACACGACGATGTACGGCACGCCGACCTGGCGCGACAGCAGGATGTGCTCGCGGGTCTGCGGCATCGGGCCGTCAGCAGCCGAGCACACCAGGATCGCGCCATCCATCTGCGCGGCACCGGTGATCATGTTCTTGACGTAGTCGGCGTGGCCCGGGCAGTCGACGTGCGCGTAGTGGCGGCTCGGGGACTCGTACTCGACGTGCGAGGTGGAGATCGTGATGCCGCGCGCCTTCTCTTCCGGCGCCTTGTCGATGGCGTCGTAGGCGTGGAACTCGCCACCGAAACGCTCGGCGCCCACCTTGGTCAGTGCGGCGGTCAGCGTGGTCTTGCCATGGTCGACGTGGCCGATGGTGCCGACGTTGACGTGCGGCTTGGTGCGCTCAAACTTGCTCTTGGACATTTTGCGATTCCTTGATTAGCTCAAAATTTTTGGGAAGGACCCGAGCCGGGGCTCAGGCCTTCTTGATGACGGTGTCGGCGATGTTGTTCGGCGCCGGCTCGTAATGGTCGAACTCCATCGTGAAGGTCGCGCGACCCTGGGTCTGCGAACGCAACGCGGTGGCGTAGCCGAACATCTCGCCCAGCGGGATCATCGCATTGATGATGCTGGCCGAGCCATCACCGGTGGTGCCCGAGCCCTGCAGCACGCCGCGACGACGGCTCACGTCGCCCATCACGTCGCCCTGGTAGTCCTCCGGGGTGACGATCTCGACCTTCATGATCGGCTCCAGCAGCACCGGCTTGGCCTTGGCGAAGCCCTGCTTGAAGGCCATCGACGAAGCGAGCTTGAACGCCATTTCCGACGAGTCGACGTCGTGGTACGAGCCGAACACCAGCTTGACCTTCACGTCCACCACCGGGAAGCCGGCCAGCGGGCCGCTGGTGATGGTCTCGCGCAGGCCCTTTTCCACGGAAGGAATGAATTCCTTCGGGATCACGCCGCCGGTGATTTCGTTCAGGAACAGGAAATCGTCCTTGATCAGCGGAGCGATCTTCGGATCGGCGCGGTCTTCGGCGGTGATCGGCGACAGCTCGATCACGACGTGACCGTACTGGCCCTTACCACCGGACTGCTTGGCGTGCTTGTAGTCCGACTTCACGTCCGCGGCCTGGATGGTCTCGCGGTAGGCCACCTGCGGCTTGCCGACGTTCGCCTCGACGCTGAATTCGCGCTTCAGGCGGTCGACGATGATGTCCAGGTGCAGCTCGCCCATGCCCGAGATGATCGTCTGACCCGACTCTTCGTCGGTCTTGACGCGGAACGACGGATCTTCCTGCGCCAGGCGGCCCAGGGCCATGCCCATCTTTTCCTGGTCGGACTTGGTCTTCGGCTCGACGGCCATCGAGATCACCGGCTCCGGGAACGCCATGCGCTCCAGGATGATCGGCGCTTCCGGCGCGCACAGGGTATCGCCGGTGGAGGTGTCCTTCAGGCCCACCGCCGCGGCGATGTCACCGGCCAGAACTTCCTTGATTTCCTCGCGGTTGTTCGAGTGCATCTGCAGGATGCGACCGATGCGCTCCTTCTTGCCCTTGACCGAGTTCAGCACGGTGTCGCCACCGCTCAGGGTGCCCGAGTAGACGCGGAAGAAGGTCAGCGCGCCGACGAACGGGTCGGTGATGATCTTGAACGCCAGCGACGAGAACGGGGCCTTGTCGTCGGAATGACGGCTCAGCTCCTTGGTTTCGTCGTCAACGTCCACGCCCTTCACGTCCGGCACGTCCACCGGCGACGGCAGCAGCTGGATCACGCCGTCGAGCATGGCCTGCACGCCCTTGTTCTTGAACGCCGAGCCGCAGTACATCGGCACGATCTCGGTCGCCAGCGTACGGACGCGCAGCGCTTCGATGATCTCGGCCTCGGCCAGCTCTTCGCCGCCCAGGTACTTTTCCATCAGCTCTTCGCTGGCTTCGGCAGCCGTCTCGATCATGAAGGTGCGCGCCTCTTCGGCTGCGTCCTTCATGTCGGCCGGCACTTCGCCGTACTCGAACTTCATGCCCTGCGAGGCTTCATCCCACTGGATGGCCTTCATCTTGAGCAGGTCGACAACGCCCTTGAAGTTCTCTTCGGCGCCGATCGGCAGCTGCATCGGCACGGCGACGGCGCCGAGCTTGGCGCGCAGCTGGTCCCGGACCTTCAGGAAGTTCGCGCCGGTACGGTCCATCTTGTTGACGAACGCGATGCGCGGCACGTGGTACTTGTTGGCCTGGCGCCACACGGTTTCCGACTGCGGCTGCACGCCACCCACGGCGCACAGCACGAACACCGCACCGTCGAGCACGCGCAGCGAGCGCTCCACTTCGATGGTGAAGTCGACGTGCCCGGGGGTGTCGATGATGTTGAAGCGGTGCTCCGGCAGGGACTTGTCCATGCCCTTCCAGAACGCGGTGGTGGCAGCGGACTGGATCGTGATGCCACGCTCCTGTTCCTGCTCCATCCAGTCCATGGTGGCGGAGCCATCGTGCGTTTCGCCCAGCTTGTGGTTCTTGCCGGTGTAGAACAGGATGCGCTCGGACGTGGTGGTCTTGCCGGCATCGATGTGGGCCATGATGCCGAAGTTGCGGTAACGCTCGATGGGAGTGGAACGGGCCACGGGGAGCCTCTCAGATTTTTCGGATTTCGGAATGGCCGAATGCCGCCTTTCGGCGGCCTTCGGGTTGGCGCGGCGATTCTGTCACCGCGAGGTGACACCCAGATGGTGTCACCGGCCTGTATTCACAAGGCCTTCAAACTCACCAGCGGTAGTGCGCGAACGCCTTGTTCGCTTCCGCCATGCGGTGGGTTTCTTCACGCTTCTTGATGGCGCCGCCACGGTTTTCCGAGGCGTCCAGCAGTTCAGCGGCCAGCTTGCGCGGCATCGAGTTCTCGCCACGCTTGCGTGCCGATTCGATCAGCCAGCGCATCGCCAGGGCCATCTTGCGCGAGGCACGCACTTCGACCGGCACCTGGTAGGTGGCGCCGCCGACGCGGCGGGACTTCACTTCGACGGCCGGAGCCACGTTGTCCAGCGCCTTCTGCACCAGCTCGACGGCATTCGGATTCTTCTCGCCGATCACGTCCATGGCGCCATAGACGATCTTTTCAGCGATCGACTTCTTGCCGCTCAGCATCACCATGTTGATGAAGCGGGCGATGGTTTCGCTTCCGTGCTTCGGATCGGGCAGGACGGAACGCTGCGGGGTATTACCTTTACGCGACATAGTGCTCTCTCCTTAGGCCTTCGGACGCTTGGCGCCGTACTTGGAACGGGCCTGGCGACGCTTGGCGACGCCGGCGGCGTCGAGCGAGCCACGAACGGTGTGGTAACGCACACCCGGCAGGTCCTTGACGCGACCGCCGCGGATCAGGACCACGGAGTGCTCCTGCAGGTTGTGGCCTTCACCACCGATGTAGGAAATCACTTCTTCCTGGTTGGTCAGGCGGACCTTGGCAACCTTGCGCAGAGCCGAGTTCGGCTTCTTCGGAGTGGTGGTGTAGACACGGGTGCAGACGCCACGGCGCTGCGGGCACTTGTCGAGCGCCGGCGAGGCACTCTTGTAGGTGGTCGCTTGCCGCGGCTTGCGGACCAGCTGGTTGATCGTCGCCATCAGTAGGTTCTTCTGATTGGGGCCGTAAAAACGGCCAAGGATGCGGAAAATGTAAAGCAGGCCCAAAATTCAGGCCTGCCGAGACAGACGATTGTAGCAACCCCTCCAGAACGCGGTCAAATGCGTCCTGTCAAGGCCAGCCCTGATCCCGGGCCGTTACAGGGGGGCCTCCATGTACCCCGTTCAGGTTGAACCGCCGGCCCGCGGACGGACCGGCAATTCTTCAAAGCGCCCGGCCAGACGATGGCCGGACCTACCTCATTCCTCGCCGCCTGCAGCCTGTTCAGCTTCAGTCGACGCGACCTCCGGCTCGACCACCGCGGCCGTACCGGCCAAGGTCTCGATCTCCGACTCGGTCAGGCCGGAGGCGCCGCGACGGCGCTTGGTATGGTACGCAAGGCCGGTACCCGCCGGAATCAGGCGGCCGACGATCACGTTTTCCTTCAGGCCGCGCAGGTTGTCGGCGGTGCCGCGCACGGCCGCCTCGGTCAGCACGCGGGTGGTTTCCTGGAACGACGCCGCCGAGATGAACGACTCGGTCGCCAGCGAAGCCTTGGTGATGCCCAGCAGCACCGGCTCGAAGCGGGCCGGCAGCTCGTTGCGGGACGCCAGCCTGGCGTTTTCCTCGATCACGCGCTGGCGCTCGGCCTGCTCGCCATTGAGGAACTTGCTGCCGCCCTGGTCGATGATCTCGACCTTGCGCAGCATCTGGCGCGAGATCACTTCGATGTGCTTGTCGTTGATCTTCACGCCCTGCAGGCGGTACACGTCCTGGATTTCCTTGACCAGGTAGCGCGCCAGTTCCTCCACGCCCTTCAGGCGCAGGATGTCCTGCGGGCTCGGCTCGCCGTCCACCACGGTTTCACCGCGGGTCACGTGCTCGCCTTCGAACACGATGATCTGGCGGTACTTCGGGATCAGCTCTTCGTGCTCGGAACCATCGGTGTCCTTGATGATCAGGCGCTGCTTGCCCTTGGTGTCCTTGCCGAAGCTGATGATGCCCGAACGCTCGGCCAGGATCGCCGGATCCTTCGGCTTGCGCGCTTCGAACAGGTCGGCCACGCGCGGCAGACCACCGGTGATGTCGCGGGTCTTCGACGCTTCCTGCGGGATCTTGGCGACCACGTCGCCCACGCCCACCGGGGCGCCGTCCTGCAGGTTGACGATCGAGCGCGGCGGCAGCAGGTACTGCGCCGGCAGGTCGGTGCCCGGGATGGTCAGGTCGTTGCCCTTGCCATCGACGATGCGGACCAGCGGACGCAGATCCTTGGCCTGCGAGCCACGACGCTTCGGATCGGTGATTTCGCGCGACGCCAGGCCGGTCAGCTCATCGGTCTTCTCGATGACGGTGATGCCGTCGACGAAGTCGATGAAGCGGATGAAACCGGCCACTTCGGACACGATCGGGTGGTTGTGCGGATCCCAGTTGGCCACGGTCTGGCCAGCCTTGATCTCGGCGCCGTCCTTGACGGTGATGGTGGCACCGTACGGCAGCTTGTAGCGCTCGCGCTCGCGGCCGTGGGCATCGAGCACCGACACTTCGCCCGAACGCGACACCGCCACCAGCGAACCGTTGGCGTGGTCGACGTGCTTGAGGTTGTTGAACTTGACCGAACCGGTGGTCTTGACGGTGATGTTGTCCACCGCCGCCGCACGCGATGCCGCACCACCGATGTGGAACGTACGCATGGTCAGCTGGGTACCCGGCTCGCCGATCGACTGCGCGGCGATGACGCCGACCGCTTCGCCGATGTTGACGATGTGGCCACGGGCCAGGTCGCGGCCGTAGCAGCGGCCGCAGACGCCGAAGGCCGATTCGCAGGTGATGGTCGAGCGCACCTTGATCGACTGCACGCCGGCTTCTTCCAGCTTGTTCACCCACTGCTCGTCGAGCAGCGTGTTGCGGGTGACGATCGGATCCTCGTCGTTGCCCGGCAGGAACACGTCCTCGGCCACGACGCGGCCCAGCACGCGGTCCTTCAACGGCTCGACCACGTCGCCGCCTTCCACGATCGGGGTCATGGTCAGGCCCTCGACGGTGCCGCAGTCGACTTCGGTGATCACCACGTCCTGCGCCACGTCGACCAGACGACGAGTCAGGTAACCCGAGTTCGCCGTCTTCAGCGCGGTATCGGCCAGACCCTTACGGGCACCGTGGGTGGAGTTGAAGTACTCCTGCACGTTCAGGCCTTCGCGGAAGTTCGCCTTGATGGGCGTCTCGATGATCGAGCCGTCCGGGCGGGCCATCAGGCCGCGCATGCCGGCCAGCTGGCGGATCTGCGCCTGGCTACCACGGGCGCCGGAGTCGGCCATGATGTACAGCGAGTTCATCGACTTCTGGTCGACGGTCTTGCCTTCGGCGTCCTCGACCTTCTCGGTACCGATGGTTTCCATCATCGCCTTGGCGATGCGCTCGTTGGTGCGCGACCAGATGTCGACCACCTTGTTGTAGCGCTCGCCGGCGGTGACCAGACCCGACTGGTACTGCTCCTGGATTTCCAGCACTTCCTGCTCGGCTTCGCCCAGGATGCCCTTCTTCTCGTCCGGGATCAGCATGTCGTCGATGCCGATCGACACGCCGGCGCGGGTCGCGTAGGCATAGCCGGTGTACATCAGCTTGTCGGCGAACACCACGGTGTCCTTCAGGCCCAGCAGACGGTAGCTCTGGTTGATCAGGCGCGAGATGTTCTTCTTGGTCATCTCGGTGTTGCACAGCTCGAACGGCAGGCCCTCGGGCATGATCTCGCTCAGCAGCGCACGGCCGACGGTCGTGTCCTGGATCGAGGCCTTGCTGACCTTGTTGCCCTGTTCGTCGCGCTCGACCTGGGTGATGCGCACCTTGACCCGGGCGTGCAGCTCGACCACGCGGTTGTCGTAGGCGCGCTTCACTTCGTTGGTGTTGGCGAACACCATGCCCTCGCCCTTCTTGTTGATCAGGGCACGGCTGAGGTAGTACAGGCCCAACACCACGTCCTGCGACGGCACGATGATCGGCTCGCCGTTGGCCGGCGACAGGATGTTGTTGGTGGACATCATCAACGCGCGCGCTTCCAGCTGGGCTTCCAGCGAGAGCGGCACGTGGACGGCCATCTGGTCACCGTCGAAGTCGGCGTTGAACGCGGTGCAGACCAGCGGGTGCAGCTGGATGGCCTTGCCCTCGATCAGCAGCGGCTCGAACGCCTGGATGCCGAGGCGGTGCAGGGTCGGCGCGCGGTTCAGCAGCACCGGATGCTCGCGGATGACTTCTTCCAGGATGTCCCAGACTTCGCCTTCCTCGCGCTCGACCAGCTTCTTGGCGGCCTTGATGGTGGTGGCCAGGCCACGACGCTGCAGCTTGGCGAAGACGAACGGCTTGAACAGCTCCAGCGCCATCTTCTTCGGCAGGCCGCACTGGTGCAGCTTCAGGTACGGACCGACGGTGATCACCGAACGGCCGGAGTAGTCGACGCGCTTGCCGAGCAGGTTCTGGCGGAAGCGACCCTGCTTGCCCTTGATCATGTCGGCCAGCGACTTGAGCGGGCGCTTGTTGGTGCCGGTGATGGCACGGCCACGACGGCCGTTGTCCAGCAGGGCGTCAACCGATTCCTGCAGCATGCGCTTTTCGTTGCGCACGATGATGTCCGGAGCATTGAGCTCCAGCAGGCGGCGCAGGCGGTTGTTGCGGTTGATGACGCGGCGGTACAGATCGTTCAGGTCGGAGGTCGCGAAGCGGCCACCGTCCAGCGGCACCAGCGGGCGCAGATCCGGCGGCAGCACCGGCAGCACGGTCATCACCATCCACTCCGGACGGTTGCCCGACTCGAGGAAGGCTTCGACCAGCTTGATGCGCTTGGTCAGGCGCTTGAGCTTGGTTTCCGAACCGGTGGAGGCGATTTCCTCGCGCAGCTTCACCATTTCGGCCTGCAGGTCGATGGTGCGCAGCAGTTCGTACACGGCCTCGGCGCCCATGGCGGCGTCGAAGTCGTCGCCATGCTCCTGGCGCGCCTGCAGGTACTGTTCTTCGGTCAGCAGCTGGCGGCGCTCCAGGGCGGTCAGGCCCGGCTCGGTCACCACGTAGGCTTCGAAGTACAGCACGCGCTCGATGTCGCGCAGGGTCATGTCCAGCATCAGGCCGATGCGCGACGGCAGCGACTTGAGGAACCAGATGTGGGCGACCGGCGAAGCCAGGTCGATGTGGCCCATGCGCTCGCGGCGCACCTTGGCCAGGGTCACTTCGGTGCCGCACTTCTCGCACACGACGCCGCGGTGCTTCATGCGCTTGTACTTGCCGCACAGGCACTCGTAGTCCTTCACCGGGCCGAAGATGGCGGCGCAGAACAGGCCGTCGCGTTCCGGCTTGAAGGTGCGGTAATTGATGGTTTCCGGCTTCTTCACCTCGCCGAAGGACCAGGAGCGGATCAGGTCCGGCGAAGCCAGGCCGATCTTGATCGCGTCGAAGTCCAGCGTCTGGCGCTGCTGGTTGAAGAGATTGAGCAGGTCTTTCATGGTGTTCTCCGAAAGGAGGAATGCTGTGTCGATGGGCTGTCAGGGCGCTGCCGGCGGCGCCGCCGCATCACTGCGGCGGCGCCTGCGCGATCAGTTGTCTTCCAGTTCCATGTTGATGGCCAGGGAGCGGATTTCCTTCACCAGCACGTTGAAGGATTCCGGCATGCCCGCGACCATCTCGTGCTCGCCGTCGACGATGTTCTTGTACATCTGGTTGCGGCCCTGCACGTCGTCGGACTTCACCGTCAGCATTTCCTGCAGGGTGTAGGCCGCGCCGTAGGCTTCCAGCGCCCAGACTTCCATCTCACCGAAGCGCTGGCCGCCGAACTGCGCCTTGCCGCCCAGCGGCTGCTGGGTGACGAGCGAGTACGGGCCGGTCGAACGGGCGTGCATCTTGTCGTCGACCAGGTGGTTCAGCTTCAGGTAGTGCATGTAGCCAACGGTGGTCTTGCGGTCGAACGCCTCGCCGGTGCGGCCGTCGTACAGCTGCATCTGCGTCTTGCTGCCGTTGAAGCCCAGCTGCTCGGTGTCCTTGTCGCCGTCCGGGTACGCCAGGTTCAGCATCTCGCGGATCTCGTCCTCGTGCGCGCCGTCGAACACCGGGGTGGCCATCGGCACGCCGTCGGTCAGGTTCTTGGCCAGCGCCACCAGCTCTTCATCGCTGAACTGCGACAGGTCGACGCGATCGCCGGCCAGCTTGGTGTCGTGGTTGTAGATCTTGCCGAGGAACTCGCGCAGCTCGTTCACCGCACGCTGCTGCTCCAGCATCTTCTGGATGCGCTTGCCCAGGCCCTTGGCGGCCCAGCCCAGGTGCACCTCGAGGATCTGGCCGATGTTCATACGCGACGGCACGCCCAGCGGATTCAGGCAGATGTCCACCGAAGTACCGTCGGCCATGTACGGCATGTCCTCGACCGGCACCACGTTGGAGACCACGCCCTTGTTGCCGTGACGGCCGGCCATCTTGTCGCCCGGCTGGATGCGGCGCTTCACGGCCAGGAACACCTTGACCATCTTCAGCACGCCCGGAGCGAGGTCGTCGCCCTGGGTGATCTTGCCGCGCTTGTCGGCGAAGCGACGCTCGAATTCCTTCTCGTGCGCCTGGATCTGCTTCTGCGCGCGCTCGATGGCTTCGGAGGCGTCCTCGTCCTTCATGCGCAGGGTGAACCAGTCGGCCTTCTTCAGGCCGTCGAGGAGGGCGTCGCTGATGGTGTCGCCCTTCTTCAGGCCAGCACCGCCGTTGGCCACCTTGCCGACGATCTGCGAGCGCAGGCGCGCGTAGATCGCCGCTTCCAGGATGCGGAACTGGTCGTCGAAGTCCTTCTTGACGCGCTTGATCTCGTTCTCTTCGATCTGGCGCGCGCGCTTGTCCTTCTCGATGCCGTCGCGGGTGAAGACCTGCACGTCGATGACGGTGCCGTCCATGCCCGGCGGAACGCGCAGCGAGCTGTCCTTAACGTCCGAAGCCTTCTCGCCGAAGATCGCGCGCAGCAGCTTCTCTTCCGGGGTCAGCTGGCTTTCGCCCTTCGGCGTGACCTTGCCGACCAGGATGTCGCCGGCGCGGACTTCCGCACCGATGTACACCACGCCGCTCTCGTCCAGGCGGTTCAGCGCCTGCTCGGAGACGTTCGGGATGTCGGCGGAGATTTCCTCCGGCCCCAGCTTGGTGTCGCGCGCGACGCAGGTCAGCTCTTCGATGTGGATCGTGGTGTAGCGATCCTCTTCCACCACGCGCTCGGAGAGCAGGATGGAGTCTTCGAAGTTGTAGCCGTTCCACGGCATGAACGCGATCAGCATGTTCTGGCCCAGCGCCAGTTCACCGATGTCGGTGGACGGGCCGTCGGCCAGCACGTCGCCGCGCGCGATCACGTCGCCCACGTTCACCAGCGGACGCTGGTTGATGCAGGTGTTCTGGTTCGAACGGGTGTACTTGATCAGGTTGTAGATGTCGACGCCGGCGTCGGCGGCATCGGTGATCTCGTTCTCGTTGACCTTGACCACGATGCGGCCAGCGTCGATCTGCACGATGTCACCGCCGCGACGGGCGTTCACGGTCACGCCCGAGTCGCGCGCCACGGCACGCTCGATGCCGGTACCCACCAGCGGCTTCTGCGCGCGCAGGGTCGGCACGGCCTGGCGCTGCATGTTCGCGCCCATCAGCGCGCGGTTGGCGTCGTCGTGCTCCAGGAACGGCACCAGCGCCGCGGCGACCGACACGGTCTGCATCGGCGAGACGTCCATGAAGTGCACTTCCGCCGGCGGCTTCAGCAGCGACTCGCCCTGGTAGCGGCACGGCACGAACTGCTCGGTGAGCATGTTCTTGGCATCGGTCAGGGCGTTGGCCTGGGCGATGACGTACTCGTTCTCCTCGATCGCCGACAGGTACTCGACGTCGTCGGTGACCTTGCCGTCCACGACCTTGCGGTACGGGGTCTCGAGGAAACCGTACTGGTTGGTGCGGGCGAACACGGCCAGCGAGTTGATCAGGCCGATGTTCGGGCCTTCCGGGGTTTCGATGGTGCAGACGCGGCCGTAATGGGTCGGGTGCACGTCGCGCACTTCGAAGCCGGCGCGTTCGCGGGTCAGGCCGCCCGGGCCCAGCGCCGAGACGCGGCGCTTGTGCGTCACTTCCGACAGCGGGTTGTTCTGGTCCATGAACTGCGACAGCTGCGAGGAACCGAAGAACTCCTTGATGGCGGCGGCGACCGGCTTGGCGTTGATCAGCTCCTGCGGGGTCAGGCCCTCGGACTCGGCCATCGACAGGCGCTCCTTGACCGCGCGCTCGACGCGGACCAGGCCGACGCGGAACACGTTCTCGGCCATTTCGCCGACCGAACGCACGCGACGGTTGCCCAGGTGGTCGATGTCGTCGACCACGCCACGGCCGTTGCGGATCTCGGTCAGGACCTTGATCACGTCCAGGATGTCCGAACCCTCGCCGTGCGCGGCGACCAGGCGCTTGGACTCCTCGTCGTTGCGCTCGCCGAAGTACTTCTGGTCGTACAGCACGGCCTCGCCGGTGACTTCCTTGCGGCCGACACGGCGGTTGAACTTCATGCGGCCGACCGTGGACAGGTCGTAACGCTCGAAGGTGAAGAACAGGTTGTGGAACAGGTTCTGCGCGGCGTCCTTGGTCGGCGGCTCGCCCGGGCGCATCATGCGGTAGATCTCGACCAGGGCCTCGAGCTGGGTCTTGGTCGGGTCGATGCGCAGGGTGTTGGACAGGTACGGACCGCGGTCCAGGTCGTTCACCCACAGGGTGCCGACCGCGTCCACGCCAGCCTTGCGGAAGTTCTGCAGCTGCTCGTCGGTGATCTCGTCGTTGGCCTGGGCCAGCAGCTCGCCGGTGTTGGCGTCGACGACGTCGTGCGACAGGATGCGGCCGACCAGGTAGTCGTCCGGCACGGCCAGCGCGGCGATGCCCGAGGCCTGCAGCTGCTTGACGTGGCGCGCGGTGATGCGCTTGCCGGCTTCCACGATGACCTTGTCGCCATCAGCCAGGTCGAAGCCCAGAGTTTCGCCACGCAGGCGCTCGGCCACCAGCTCCAGCTGCACACCCTCGCCTTCCGGCAGGATGTGGAAGGTGTTGATGTCGAAGAACTCGTTGAGCATTTCTTCGTTGTTGTAGCCGAGCGCGCGCAGCAGGATCGACACCGGCAGCTTGCGGCGGCGGTCGATACGGGTGAACAGCGCATCCTTCGGGTCGAACTCGAAGTCCAGCCAGGAGCCGCGGTAAGGGATGATGCGGGCGCTGTACAGCAGCTTGCCCGAGCTGTGGGTCTTGCCGCGGTCGTGGTCGAAGAACACGCCCGGCGAACGGTGCAGCTGCGACACGATGACGCGCTCGGTACCGTTGACGATGAAGGTGCCGTTGTCGGTCATCAGCGGGATCTCGCCGAGGTAGACCTCCTGCTCCTTCACGTACTTGATCGCCTTGGTGGACGATTCCTTGTCGTAGATGACCAGGCGCACGGTCACGCGCAGCGGCGCGCCGTAGCTCATGCCACGCTGGCGGCACTCGCGCTCGTCGAACACCGGCTCGCCCAGCTTGTAGCCCACGTACTCCAGGGCGGCATTGCCGCTGTAGCTGGAGATCGGGAACACCGACTTCAGCGCGGCGTGCAGGCCGTGGTCGGAGCGCTTGGCCGGATCAACGTTTTCCTGCAGGAACTCGCGGTACGAGTCGACCTGGATGGCCAGCAGGAACGGCACCTCGAGGATCGAGCGCTGCTTGCCGAAATCCTTGCGGATGCGCTTTTTTTCGGTGTACGAATAGGACGTCATGGGGTCTTCCACCTTGTTGTGCAGGCCGTGCGTCCACGACCCGGAAGGGAACTTTTAAATTGTCAGTTGGAAGTCGCTGGTATTGCCGGCACCAGCACGCCTTCTCCCGCTACTTCCAACTGCCAACTCGTCTGCCTGCCGCCCTGTCCGCCGCGCGATGCGCTGGCCGGCAGGGGTTGGAACGCAGCCCGTGTTGGGCTTGTCACCGCACCGGGCAGGGCCCGGCTCTACAACGACCAAAGGCCGGGGGCTTTAGGCCCCCAGCCTTGGCTGCATCGCCGTGATTCGATGGCGACGCAAGGGAACTGCTTACTTCAGCTCGACGGTGGCGCCGGCGGCTTCCAGTTCCTTCTTGAACTTCTCGGCGTCTTCCTTCGAAGCGCCTTCCTTCACGACGCCACCGGCCTCGGCCAGATCCTTCGCTTCCTTCAGGCCCAGGCCGGTGATGGCGCGGACGGCCTTGATGACCTCGACCTTCTTGGCGCCGGCATCCTTCAGGATGACGTTGAACTCGGTCTGCTCTTCAACAACAGCAGCCGGACCGGCAACGGCAACGGCAACCGGAGCAGCGGCGGACACGCCGAACTTCTCTTCGATGGCCTTGACCAGCTCCATCACTTCCATCAGGGACTTTTCGGCGATTGCGTCGACGATCTGATCGTTGGTAAGGGACATTTTGATTACCTTTTGAAAATATTCTGGATTTGAGGTTCCGAAAGGAACCACGGAAACGTCGAACTCAGGCGGTTTCAGCGGCCGGCTCGGCAGCTTCGACAGCCGCCCCACCGTTCTGCTTCTCACCAACAGCCTTGACGGCGCGCGCGAACATGGTGACCGGCTCGGTCAGGACGCGGGCCAGCATGGCCAGGGCCTGATCACGGGTCGGCAGCGATGCCAGCACGTCGACGTGGCTCGCCGGGTAGACTTCGCCACCCACGGCCACGATCTTCGCCTGCAGCTTGTCATTGCCCTTGGCGGCATCCTTGATCAGGCGACCGGCAGCGCCGGGCTCCTCGAGCGAAAACGCATACAGCAGCGGACCGACCATCTGGTCCTTAGCGACTGCGAAATCGGTGCCTTCGACGGCGCGCGCGGCCAGCGTGTTCTTGACAACCTTCAAGAAAACACCGGTTTCGCGGGCCTGCTTGCGCATCGCGGTCATCTGGGCGACCGTGGTGCCAGCGTATTCGGCTGCGATCAAGGAGTGGGCCTTGGCGGCGACGTCTGCCAGTTCGGCGACTACTTCTTGCTTCTGGGACAGATTGAGAGCCATTGCACTCCTCCAATTGAACTCCGCTTACGGCTCCTGCCGTTTGCGGTCCTGTGCGGCATCCGTCCTGGACGCCGGGAGCATCGGGGTGACGCTCCGGTGGTGGCCATTCCAGACCTGGAGTGTGCCGACCCGGGAATCCCAGACCTGCGTGAACCAGAAAACTCCAGAAGGGCGGCACCATCTACGCAGGGTGATTCCCGGGGAATCGATTAAGCGATCCCGCTATGCCGGCGGCGACTCCTTGCCAGATCGAGCTTCCCTGCCCGTCGCCGGTATGCGCTGACCGCGCCTGCGGTCTTTGACGGCTACCGGGCCGGACAGGCCGGCTCGGTGCCTTCAAAATGACGGACACGACACCAGGGTGCCGTGTCCGCTTGAAACAATTACTTCAGGGTCAGCGACGACTGGTCGACGGTGACGCCCGGGCCCATCGTCGAGCTGACCGAGACCTTCTGCAGGTAGGTGCCCTTCGAGGTGGCCGGCTTGGCCTTGATCAGGTCCAGCAGCAGCGCCTGCAGGTTCGACTGCAGCGCAGCGTTGTCGAAGCTGGCCTTGCCGATGGTGCAGTGGATGATGCCGGCCTTGTCGGTGCGGTAACGGACCTGGCCCGACTTGGCGTTCTTCACGGCTTCGCCCGGGTTCGGGGAAACGGTGCCGACCTTCGGGTTCGGCATCAAGCCGCGCGGGCCCAGCACGGTACCCAGCTTGCCGACGACGCGCATGGCGTCCGGGGTCGCGATGACGACGTCGTAGTTCAGATCGCCGGCCTGCATCTTCTCGGCCAGGTCGTCCATGCCGACGGCTTCGGCGCCAGCGGCCAGGGCTTCGTCAGCCTTGGCACCGGCCGGGGCGAACACGGCGACGCGGACCGACTTGCCGGTACCGGCCGGCAGCACGGTCGAACCGCGCACCTGCTGGTCGGACTTCTTCGCATCCACGCCCAGGCGCACAGCAACGTCGATCGACTCGACGAACTTGGCCTTGGCAACGGTCTTCAGGATGTTGATCGCGTCCTCGAAGGCATAGGTCTTGCCCGGGACGACGGCGGCCTTGATGGCCTTCTCACGCTTGGTCTGTGCCATCAGATTAACCCTCCACCACAAGGCCCATGGAACGGGCCGAGCCCGCGATCGTACGCACGGCGGCGTCCAGGTCGGCAGCCGTCAGATCCGGCTCCTTCGCCTTACAGATTTCTTCCAGCTGCTTGCGGGTGACCTTGCCCACCTTGTCGGTGTTCGGGCGCTTGGAGCCCGAGGTGATGCCCGCCGCCTTCTTGAGCAGCACGGTGGCCGGGGTGCTCTTGGTGATGAAGGTGAAGGTACGGTCCGAGTAGGCCGTGATGATCACCGGCACCGGCAGACCCGGCTCCAGCTTCTGCGTGGCGGCGTTGAAGGCCTTGCAGAATTCCATGATGTTCAGGCCGCGCTGACCCAGCGCAGGACCGACCGGCGGCGAGGGGTTGGCCTGACCGGCCTTCACCTGCAGCTTGATGTAACCGACAACTTTCTTTGCCATTTGAGTGCTCTCCGGGTGCTAGCGCCTTGCGACAACAGGCTCCCCATCGGACCGGGAATCACGCGTCCCGGCATCGCGTTTTGAAATCCTGGAATCGCGCCAAAGGCCACCTCTCGGCAGCCTTTGGCTTCAGCTCCCTCGCAGGGAGCCGGCAATTCTAGCAGTTTTTTCAGCACCAACCTGAACAGGTTGGCGGCAGAAATCAGACCGCCTTCTCGACCTGGCCGAACTCGAGCTCGACCGGGGTGGCGCGACCGAAGATCAGCACCGAAACGCGCAGGCGGCTCTTCTCGTAGTTGACTTCCTCGACCACGCCGTTGAAATCGTTGAACGGGCCTTCGGTGACGCGGACCATCTGGCCCGGCTCGAACAACACCTTCGGACGCGGCTTCTCGACGCCTTCCTGGACACGATCCAGGATGGCGGCAGCTTCGTCGTCGCGGATTGGCAGCGGACGGTCGGCGGTACCACCAATGAAACCCATCACCTTCGGGGTTTCCTTGACCAGGTGCCAGCTTTCGTTGTCGATGCGCGGAATGCCGGCTTCCTCGTGGGTCTCGATCTGGACCAGCACGTAACCCGGGAAGAACTTGCGCTCGGAACGGCGCTTCTGGCCGGAACGCATTTCCACCACTTCCTCGGTCGGAACCAGGACGTCGCCGAAACGCTCCTCCATGCCCTCGCGGGCGATGCGGTCACGCAGGGCCTGGGCCACCGACTTCTCGAAGCCCGAATAGGCGTGGACGACGTACCAACGTTTCACTGTTATCTCCTCAACGCCCCAGGAACCACTGGGTCAACTTCTGGATCGCGAAGTCGAAACCACCCAGCAGCAGGCTCAGCACGATCACGACCACGATCACCACCCAGGTCATGCGGATGGCTTCCTGGCGGGTCGGCCACACGACCTTGCGCAGTTCGAAACGGGATTCGGAAAGGAATTCGCGGACCTGATGGCCCTTGGCGCTGAACATGAACAACGCGCCACCGGCAACCAGGCCGACGATCACGGCCAGCGCACGCAACTGACCCGCCCACGCGCCCAGCTGGGCCGAGCGCACCGGAGTGGAGAACCAGAACCAGACGAACAAGCCCGCCAGCACCAGCAGGGCGGCGCCGACGTACTTGACCATATCGCCACCGGAAGCGGCGCTCTTGGAATGCTCGATCTTGCTGTTCATCCGACTCTTGCTGCGGGCGCGACCAAGGTCACTGGATAGGTGGCAAGTGGCACGCCAGGAGGGACTCGAACCCCCAACCTGCGGTTTTGGAGACCGCTGCTCTGCCAATTGAGCTACTGGCGTATGACTTGGCTTGTTTCACGTCCCTTAGACGGCGAAGGCGGACCGAGGTTCCCGGCCCGCCATTCGCGTACCAGCGGCAGACTCAACTACCGCCGGGTACTGCAGGCTTACTTGACGATCTTGGCAACCACGCCGGCGCCGACGGTACGGCCGCCTTCGCGGATCGCGAAGCGCAGGCCTTCGTCCATCGCCACCGGGTTGATCAGCGTGACCGACATCTTCACGTTGTCGCCCGGCATCACCATCTCGACGCCCTCCGGCAGCTGCACGGCGCCGGTGATGTCGGTGGTACGGAAGTAGAACTGCGGACGGTAGCCCTTGAAGAACGGGGTGTGACGGCCACCTTCGTCCTTCGACAGCACGTACACCTCAGCCTCGAACTCGGTGTGCGGGGTGATCGAACCCGGCTTGGCCAGCACCTGGCCGCGCTCCACGTCGTCACGCTTGGTGCCGCGCAGCAGCAGGCCCGCGTTGTCGCCCGCCTGGCCCTGGTCCAGCAGCTTGCGGAACATTTCCACGCCGGTCACGGTGGTCTTCTGGGTCGGACGGATACCGACGATCTCGATTTCCTCACCCACCTTGATCACGCCGCGCTCGATACGACCGGTCACCACGGTGCCGCGGCCCGAGATCGAGAACACGTCTTCCACCGGCATCAGGAACGGCTTGTCGACGTCACGCTCCGGGGTCGGGATCCAGCTGTCCAGCGCATCGACCAGCTTCAGGATCGCCGGCACGCCGATGTCGCTCTGGTCGCCTTCCAGCGCCAGGCGGGCCGAACCCGAGATGATCGGGGTGTCGTCGCCCGGGAAGTCGTACTTGCTCAGCAGCTCGCGCACTTCCATTTCCACCAGCTCGAGCAGTTCGGCGTCGTCCACCATGTCGGCCTTGTTCAGGAACACGACGATGTACGGCACGCCGACCTGGCGCGACAGCAGGATGTGCTCGCGGGTCTGCGGCATCGGGCCGTCAGCGGCCGAGCACACCAGGATCGCGCCGTCCATCTGCGCGGCACCGGTGATCATGTTCTTGACGTAGTCGGCGTGGCCCGGGCAGTCGACGTGCGCGTAGTGGCGGCTGTCGGATTCGTACTCGACGTGCGCGGTCGAGATCGTGATGCCGCGCGCCTTTTCTTCCGGCGCAGCGTCGATCGAGGAGTAGTCCTTGAACTCACCGCCAAAGCGCTCGGCACCGATCTTGGTCAGCGCGGCGGTCAGCGTGGTCTTGCCATGGTCGACGTGGCCGATGGTGCCGACGTTGACGTGCGGCTTGGTACGTTCGAACTTACCCTTGGACATGGCGGCTTCTTCTCGGTAACAGGTTGGTTATGGCGCTTTGAGCAAGATGGTGCTCACGAAAGGAATCGAACCTTCGACCTCCTCCTTACCAAGGAGGTGCTCTACCGACTGAGCTACGTGAGCGAGTTTTGTATTATGGCATGTTTTCAATTTCGTTCAATGGAGCGGGAGACGGGAATCGAACCCGCACCATCAGCTTGGAAGGCTGAGGTTCTACCATTGAACTACTCCCGCACCGGGAACAACGCCACAACATGAAACTGGTGGAGGGAGGTGGATTCGAACCACCGAAGGCGTAAGCCAGCAGATTTACAGTCTGCCCCCGTTGGCCGCTTGGGTATCCCTCCGCTCCACCCCTTTTTGATGACCTTGGCCTAACCGGTCAGGGGTGGGAGAGCCCGCTATTCTGGTGATGACACGTGATGCTGTCAACAGAAATTTTCACATTCCGCGAAAATTCCCCTCCCCGCCTCCGCCGCGCCTTCACTCGCCCGGCATCTTCAGCTTTTCGTCCGCGAAGATGGCCACGTGCGGCACGCCATCGACACCGATCCAGCCGCGGTACATGCCCTCGGTATTGAAAGGCGTGGCCGCCTTGCCGTCGGCCGCCAGCACGATCGCCCCGCCATCGCCGCCAAGCTCCGGCAGGCGCTTGACGATGACCTCCTCGCCGGCCTGCGCCGGGGTTTCGCCGAGGTACTTCATGCGCGAGCAGATTTCGTGGGCCGCGGCCAGGCGGATGTAGAACTCGCCCCAGCCGGTGCCGGACACCGCGCAGTTGTCGCTGGCATAGGTGCCGGCGCCGATGATCGGCGAATCACCCACGCGCCCGTAGCGCTTGTTGGTCATGCCGCCAGTGGAAGTACCCGCTGCCAGCTTGCCCTGCGCATCCAGCGCCACCGCGCCGACGGTACCGAAGTGCTTGGCAGTCTCCAGGTCGGCGTGCGCCTGGCCGGCCGCCTCTTCCTTCAAGGCGCGCTGCAGCTGCTGCCAGCGCTTCTCGGTGCGGAAATACGAAGGATCCACCTGCTCGATCTTCTGTTCGGCGGCGAACATCTCCGCGCCCTGCCCGATCATCATCACGTGCGGCGAATGCTCCATCACCGCCCTGGCCAGCAGGATCGGGTTCTTGATCGTGTGCACGCCGGCCACGGCGCCGGCGCGCAGCGTGGCGCCATCCATCAGCGAGGCATCGAGCTCGTTCTTGCCGTCATGGGTGAAGACCGCACCGCGCCCCGCATTGAAGGTCGGGTCGTTCTCCAGCACGGTGATCGCGGCGGTCACGGCGTCCATCGCAGGCTTGCCGGCAACAAGCGCCTCGTGCCCCTTGCGCAGGGCGGCTTCCAGCGCCGCGCGCGCGGCACGCACCTCTTCCGGATTGAGATCCTGGCGCTCCACGCCGGCTCCGCCATGGATCACGAGCAGGGGCGAGGCGGGCGCCGCCACGGCCGCCGCGGAAGACAACGACGCCAGGCCCAGCAATACCGCGGAAGTCAGCTTCATGTTTCTTCACTCTGGAAAGGTGCCCGATTCTAGGCACGCCATCGCCGATCTGAACAGACGCTGCCGATGCGGACGCGCGCGGCAACGCCACTGAAACGCAGAAAGGGGCCGAAGCCCCTTCCCTGTCTGCGATCAGCCGCCGTCAGATCAATCCGGCTGCAGCTCCAGCTCGCCGTCCACCACGCTGGCCACGGCGGTGAATGCCGGATTGTCGACCGTGAAGCCAGCAAGGTGCAGGCGGCTGCCCGCCCCCACCCCGGTCACCGGAATGGAACTGAACTCCAGCGATTCGCCGCTGCTCAGGCGGTCGGCGGTGCGGTGTGGCATCACCAGCCAGGCATAGCCGTCGTCGAGCGAGTAGACGCGGCCACGGCCATCCGCCTCCACGCACAGCGCGGTGTCCTCGTCCACGCCGATGCCGACGATGTCGTCCTGGCCTTTTTCCTGCGCGGCGCGCGCGACGAACACGATCAGCCGGCCGAGCCGCTCGCGCTTGGCGAAATGGGTGTCGGTGACGACATTGGAGAGATAGGGCATGGTCAGGAAATCCTGGTCCATCGTGACCTTGCTGCCCATCGGATCGCTCAACGCGGCCGGCGAATTGACGCTCCCGCCATCCAGGGCGCCATAGCTGTAGCCGCCCAGGATCGCCAGGCCGGCACTGGTACCACCGATCGGCTTGCCCGCGGCGACGTGCTCGTTGAGGACCTGGTTCAACTCCGTCCCCTTCCAGAAACGGATGTAGCGGGACTGGTCGCCGCCGGCGATGAAGATCGCATCCGCACCCCGCACCACCCGCAGCACGGCCGGATCGTCGGCCGCCTTGCGGCTGTCGAACACCAGGGTCTGCACCGACGTGACCCCGCCGATGTCGTAATACAGCTCGTTCTGCAGATTGTCGTCGCCGGAGGCGCGCAGGATCACCACGCGGCCGTTGCCGGCACGCTCGACCCACCAATGGAAGGCTTCGGGAACCCAGTCGCCGCCGCCCATCAGCATCATCGCCGCCTGGGTCTGGCCGGGACGCTGGGCATCGGGATTCCCCACTTCGTAATAGCGGTAGCCCGGATCCGACAGCCCCCTGCCGCCCGCGGCGACCGCGCCGCCCGCCATGCCGAGCGCCATCAGCACCAGGGCCAACCGCCCGCATCGGGAAACCATCCGCTTCATACCGCTCTCCAGGACAACATGTAATCGCTTCCATGCCGTAATGCCAGACTTTCCGGCAGTGGTCAAGCGTGTAAAAAAGGTGTTAGATGATCGCGCCCCCATTCACGTTTTATCCGGGGCTCCCGGCGCTCACGCGGGCCGGCCAGACACTTTCCGGAACACTTTCAGCAGAGACCTGATTCATGCGCAGACACGCAATGGTGTGTTCGATCCAGTTGGCCCTGCTTGGCATGGCCGCCCCCGCAATGGCCTTGGCCCAGAACACCGACAACGATCAAACCAAGCAACTGGATACCGTACAGGTCACCGGCTCGCGCATCCCGCGCGCGCAGGTGGAGGGCCCGGCGCCGGTCACGGTGGTCAACGCCGAGCAGATCAAGGCGGCCGGCTTCACCAGCGTGCCGGATGTGCTGCGCTCGCTCAGCCAGAACAACGGCTACACCCAGGGCCAGCAGAACACCACCGGCGCCCAGTCGACCCCTGGTGCACAGGCTGTCGACCTGCGCGGCCTCGGCCCGAACCACACCCTGGTACTGATCAACGGCCGCCGCATCGCCGACTTCCCGCTGCCGCTCAACGGCAAGAGCAACTTCACCGACATCGGCAACATCCCGTTGGGGATGATCGACCGCATCGAAGTGCTGACCGGCAGCGCCTCGGCCGTCTATGGCTCGGACGCGATGGCGGGCGTGATCAACTTCATCCTCAAGAAGTCCACCGACGGCACCACCATCGACTACCGCTATGGCGACACCAGCCGCGGCGGCGGCGAGTCCCACGACCTGACCCTGACCACCGGCTTCGAACAGGGCAATTTCAGCGGCATCGTCGGCGTGGAGCTGATGGACAAGCACCCGGTGTGGGGCACCCAGCGCAAGGTGCAGGATTCCACGCTCGACGGCCCGACCTCACGCAGCCGCCTGCCGACCCTGGTCGCCCGCCGCTATGACGTCGATGAGGACGTCGCGCTCGATCCGGAAGGCGACTGCTCCGCACTGGCGGGCCTGAACAGCGGCACCACCCACCTGGCCTTGGACCGCTACGGCGAGCCCTACTGCGGCAGCGAGCGGATCACCGCCCAGCGCACCATCAACAACGAGCGCAAGGGCGCCACCGCCTATGGCTCGTTCGAGTATCGCTTCGACGACAACCTGTCCTGGTTCGCCGACGTCCAGCTCGGCCGCCAGGAAGTCAAGCTGATGACCGGCAACGGCACCAGCTCCTACCCCAGCGACAACATGGGCTGGGAGTTCCACGACCCGGCCTCGACCGACAACAACGACAAGGTGTTCTACAACGCCGGCACCGGGCACTATGAAATCTGGAGGCGCCAGTTCGGCCCCGAGGAAGTCGGCGGTCTGAAAAACCGCATGAACACCACCACGCAGAAGACGCTGGCGGTGACCACGGGCCTGAAGGGCATGCTCGGCGACAACTGGAACTGGGAAGGCGCCTACAACCACTCCCAGTACAAGGCCGACGTGAAGATGCCGCGCATCAAGGCCGACGCAGCCAACCGCCTGTTCCTGGGCGAGCGGCTGGGCTACGACGACGACGGTTATGCGATCTACAACCCGGATCCGGCGCGCCTGTTCAAGCCGCTGACGCCGGCCGAGTTCGCCTCCATCGCGGCGATGTCCACCTTCCATCCCGAAGCCAAGAACGACAACGTCAGCTTCACCGCCGACACCCCGGCGCTGTTCTCGCTGCCGGCCGGCGACGTCGGCTTTGCCGGCGTGGTCGAATACGGCCGCCAGTCCTATGCGATCCATCCCGACCCGCTGGCGCTGACCGCCGACGCCTACTACGGCCCGCAGTACGGCGACGGCAGCGGCAGCCGCAACCGCTGGAGCGCCGCCGGCGAGCTGCGCGTGCCGGTGGTCTCCAACCTGCAGGCCAGCCTGGCCGGCCGCTACGACCGCTACAGCTTCGGCAACAGGCATCCCGGCAAGTTCACCTACAGCGCCGGCCTGGAATGGCGTCCGCTCGATACCCTGCTGGTGCGCAGCTCCTACGGCACGGGCTTCCGCGCGCCGGACATGCACTACCTGTTCGCCGACGACGACTACTACCGCAAGACTTCGACGGACTATTACCACTGCCGCCAGGACGAGCCGGGCTTCAGCAACGGCGAGTGCTGGGACGAAGGCGACTGGGACACCAATACGCTCGATGTCTATTCCGGCAACAGGAACCTGGACGTGGAGACCAGCAAGTCGTTCACGGCAGGCTTCGTGTGGTCGCCCATCGCCAACTTCGACCTGGCGGTGGATTACTACAAGATCAAGGTGATGAACCAGGTGCAGTCGCAGGACCGCGAAATCCTGCGCATCACCGAAGCCAACTGCCGCCTCGGCAAGACCGACACCGGTGCGACCGTCGATCCCACCTCGCCGACCTGCGTGGACGCGATGGCACGGGTGATCCGCAACAGCAACGGCGACATCACCAGCGTCCACTTCGCACCGATCAACATCGCCCGCGAGGAGACCTCCGGCATCGACGTGGCCGCGAACTACCGCCTGCAGACCGCGGCGGCCGGCAACTTCAGCTTCACCGGTACCTATACCTGGGCCCATCGCCATACCCGCCAGCAGTACCCGGGCGACCCGACCGAAGACATGCTGTCGGTGAGCTTCAGCGATACCACCCTGCCGCGGGTCAAGTCCAACCTGGGCGTGACCTGGGACAAGGGTGAATGGGGCGCCAGCCTGTTCGGCGATTACCTGGGCCGCGTCGCCAACTACGACAACGACGCCTGGACCGAAGCCACCTGGCGCTTCAATGCCGGTGCGCGCTACGACATCAACGACCACCTGCGGGTGTCGCTGTCGGTCAACAACCTGTTCGACAAGATGCCGCCGCGCGACGCGACCTGGGCCGCGTACCCGTACTACAACACCTCGTGGTTCGACGCGATCGGCCGCAGCTACTTCGTGCAGGTCACCTGGAAACTGGGCGGCAAGCCGCTGTAAGAAGTGGATCGTTCACAGCTGCAACAACAGGGCCCGCGATGCGGGCCCTGTTGTTTCCGGAGGACCGGCTGGATCCATCGATGCCACCCGACACCTCCCCCGTGATTCTCCACAGCACATGTGCAGAAGGCAGCGAAAAGCCTGTGGAAAACTCCCGCGCACGGCGGCACCGCAAAGGCTCCGCCTGGGCTGTCGAATTTTTGGCCAGCCACGGCGTGGCCGCGCTCGCCAGATACGCAAAGGCCCCGCATTGCGGGGCCTCGCGTTTCCAGCATCGCGCCGGGAATCAGACGTTGAAGCGGAAGTGCAGCACGTCGCCTTCCTTGACGATGTAGTCCTTGCCTTCCAGGCGCAGGCGGCCGGCTTCCTTGGCGCCCTGCTCGCCCTTGAGGTTGATGAAGTCGTCGTAGCCGATGGTCTCGGCGCGGATGAAGCCGCGCTCGAAGTCGGTATGGATCACGCCCGCCGCCTGCGGCGCGGTGGAACCGGCGCGCAGCTGCCACGCACGGACCTCCTTCACGCCCGCGGTGAAGTAGGTCTGCAGGCCCAGCAGCTTGTAGCCGGCGCGGATCACCCGGTTCAGGCCGGGCTCGTCGAGGCCGAGGTCCTTGAGGAACTCGTCACGATCGGCGTCCTCCAGCTGCGACAGCTCTTCCTCGATCGCCGCGCACACCGGCACCACTTCGGCGCCCTCGGCTTCGGCGCGGGCGCGCACCGCATCCAGGTGCGGATTGTTCTCGAAGCCGTCCTCGGCGACGTTGGCGATGTACATCAGCGGCTTGAGCGTGATCAGGAACATGTCGCGGATCAGCGCCTTCTCCTCCGCGTCGAGGCCGGCCGAACGCGCCGAGCGCCCCTGGTCGAGCGCCGCGGCAAGCTTCTCCAGCACCGGCTTGCGCGCCAGCGCGTCCTTGTCGTTGGCCTTGGCCGCGCGGTTGGCGCGGTCCAGCGCCTTCAGCACGGACTCGAGGTCGGCCAATGCCAGTTCGGTATCGATGGTCTCGATGTCGGCGATCGGATCGACCTTGTTGGCGACGTGGATGACGTTGCCGTCCTCGAAGCAGCGCACGACGTGGGCGACGGCATCGGTCTCGCGGATGTGGGCCAGGAACTTGTTGCCCAGGCCCTCGCCCTTGGAGGCGCCGGCGACCAGGCCGGCGATGTCGACGAATTCCATCGTGGTCGGGATCACCCGCTCCGGCTTGACGATCGCGGCCAGCGCCTCGAGCCGCGGATCGGGCACGGGCACGATGCCGGTGTTCGGCTCGATCGTGCAGAACGGGAAATTGGCCGCGGCGATGCCCGCCTTGGTCAGCGCATTGAACAGGGTCGACTTGCCGACGTTGGGCAGGCCGACGATGCCGCATTTGATACCCATGCAACAAACTCCACGATTCGGGATTCCGGCCTGCGCTCTCCGGCGGCGTCGCCGCGCGCGAAAGCGCAGGCCGCAATCACGGTTTGCCCGTGTGCAGCCGCTTCATGGCCTCGTTGAAATCGCCGTCCACCGCCAACGGCATCACGTCGATGGCGTCGTCGATGGCGCGCGCGATCAGCACGTCGTCGTCCTTCGACGGACGGCCCAGCACCCACGGCACCACGCGATCCTTGTGGCCGGGATGGCCGATGCCGATGCGCAGCCGATGGAACCTGCCATGCCCGAGCAGGCGGATGGTGTCGCGCAGGCCGTTCTGGCCGCCATGGCCGCCGTCGAACTTCAGCCGCGCCGTACCCGGCGGCAGGTCCAGTTCGTCGTGCGCGAGCAGGGTCTGTTCCGGTTCGATCTTCCAGAACCGCTGCGCGGCGGTGACCGACTTGCCGGACAGGTTCATGAAGGTGGCCGGCTTGAGCAGCCATACCGGCTGGCCGCCGATATCGACCTTGGCCACTTCGCCGAAAAGCTTGCCTTCCAGCGCCCACCGCGCGCCCGCCCGCTCGGCCAGGGCCTCAACGAAATGAAACCCGGCATTGTGCCGGGTCCGGGCGTGTTCGGTTCCGGGATTGCCCAGACCGACGATCAGTCGCAAGCCAGTCATGCGTCCACCGTTGGCTGCGTCCGCCCGGGAAGGGCGGACGCAACCCGCCGATTACTCGGCGGCTTCTTCGCCGGCGGTCGGTGCC
>NZ_JASCOS010000130.1:0-9841 GCF_029959705.1 Stenotrophomonas sp. PS02297
GCTTTCGACAACGTGGTCGAAAGCCGGCCAGCGGATCCCGTCGCGGTCGAGGAAGCGCCGGCATCGGCGGCGCAGACCACCTCTCTACCGGTACTCGACCGCGAGGTGCTGGACGAACTGCGCGAGATCGCAGGCGCGGAAACGGCGACCATCATCGACGTATTCCTCGATGACACCACCCCGCTCGTGCGCCAGCTGCAGGAGGCCGCCGTCGTACCCGACCTGGAGCAGCTTCGCGAACTGGCGCACAGCCTCAAGTCGGCCAGCGCCAACGTCGGCGCCCTCGCCCTGTCGGCCGCGGCACGCCGCGTCGAACTGGCCGCCCGTGCCGGCAGGATCGAGCGCCCCGCGGTAATGGTCGCGCTGATCATCGCCGAGTTCGCCCGCGCGCGATTGGCATTGATCGGCTATCAATCGGACATGCGCAGCGCGCAGGCGATGCGGGCCTGAGCTTCCTCGGTTCTTCGCGTTCGCCATGAAGGCAAACGCCTGCGGGAAGATACTGCGGCCCCGCAGCGCGGCCGGTCGCGCGCAGGCGAAGCTTCAACGGATCGATACGAAGCAGGCCGCTGTTCCGGCGGCCTGCTTTGGATTCCGTGCGCCCGGCACGGCCATGGGTTTGGCGGCGCCCTGCATGGCGCCGGAGTGACCGCTCAGTCGTCGAGCTTGGTCAGCAGGTAGTTCGGCTCGCCGATGCGCTCGATCAGATCGAGCTGCGTCTCCAGCCAGTCGATATGCTCTTCCTCCGAGTCGAGGATCTTCACGAACAACTCGCGGCTGACGTAATCGCCGATGCCCTCCGCGTAGGCCACCGCCTCGCGCAGCACCGCCACCGCCGAAGTCTCCAGCGCCAGATCGCAGCGCAGGATCTCGACCGGGCTCTCGCCGATGCGCAGCTTGCCCAGCGCCTGGAAGTTCGGCAGCCCTTCAAGGAACAGGATGCGGTCGGACAAGGCGTCCGCATGCTTCATCTCGTCGATGGATTCCTTGTACTCGTGTTCGGCCAGTTCCTTCAGTCCCCAGCTCTTCAGCATCTTGGCGTGCAGGAAGTACTGGTTGATCGCGGTCAGCTCGTTGTAGAGCACCTTGTTGAGGAATTCGATGACCTTGGCGTCGCCTTTCATGTGGATGCTCCTGCACGCGTTGAACGCGCGCACTGTACCGTCAGGCGCGCTGGAATGAAGGAACGCGAATCGTACGCATTGATCCAGTCAGCCCCACGGGAAGACCGCGGCTCTCCGCAGGCCAGGGACATCCGGGTACGAGGGCACGTGGCACTGCCTCGATCCGCAAGAGCGGGAAACGAGTCTGTCCGTGGAAACAATGCCCGGAACGCCAGCACGCAGCACTCTGCCAGAGTCCGCATCGATGCGCGGGAAAACCGCGGGCGCTCGACGCGGCCTGCCTGGGCAATCCTCGTCCACCGCAGCCCGGCTGCAGTGCAGAGCATTGCCTGGACTCAAGCCACCTTGAGCATCGGCAAGGGCAGGTCATGCACGGCGCGGGCCCTGGCCAGAAGCTCGCCCGCCATCTCCAGGCAGGAACCGCAGTTGGAACCGCAGCCGGTACGCATCGTCAGCTCGGCCACCGAGCTGACGCCGTTGTCGGCAGCTTCGCGGATCTGGTGATCGGTGACACCGTTGCAGATGCAGACGTACACGGAGGCGTTCGGCAGGGCCGGCCGGAAGTGGCCGGTGACCATTTCAATCGAAACGAGAACGATTGTCAATCAAGAGGCTGAATCGTTCTCGATCAGGGCCGGCTACGCGATCGGTCCTTCGCCCTGCGCCTTCTTCGGCCAATAGCCCCGCTTGCGCAGACGCTTGCGTGGGCGCTCATGGCCTGCCGCATGGCCGGGCATCCAGGCCTCCTGCGCGCTCTTCGGCATCGCCGTCACGCCCTGCCCGGCGATCCCGCGCGCCAATGGCGCCAGATGCCGCAGCGCCCGCGCATACACCCCGCGCTTGAACATGACCACATGCTCGACGGGATACCAGAAATCCACCCAGCGCCAATTGTCGAATTCCGGAGCCTCGGTGTGGTCCAGGCGCACGTGGGTCTCGTCGCCGGTCAGGCGCAGCAGGAACCAGACCTGCTTCTGGCCGATGCAGACCTGCTTCTCGGTACGGCGGATGGCGCGGCTGGGCAACCGATAGCGAAGCCAACCCGGGGTCGCCCCGAGTACTTCGACATGTTCAGGCAACAGGCCGGTTTCTTCCTGCAACTCGCGATACATGGCCTCGACCGGCGTCTCGTCGGAATTCATCCCGCCCTGCGGAAACTGCCAGCCATCCCGGCGCACGCGTCGTGCCCAGAACACCTGCCCGTCTTCCCGCATCAGCACGATGCCGACGTTCGGTCGATAGCCGTCCGGATCGATCACGATGCGGACTCCTAAAAATTTCTACTGGCTTGGACTCTGCCATGGCCGCCGCAATGCCACAAGCGCGGAAAAAAGAGTTGACAGGAAAGCCGGTGATACGCAGAATTGCGGGCTCCCTGAGGCTATGTAGCTCAGCCGGTTAGAGCACAGCACTCATAATGCTGGGGTCGGTGGTTCGAGTCCACCCATAGCCACCAAGGGAGCGGGAGCACAGCTCTCGACAACCACAGCCCCGTCGCCAAGCGGTAAGGCATCTGACTCTGACTCAGACATTCGGAGGTTCGAATCCTTCCGGGGCTGCCAAACACCAAAGACCAGGTTGAAAAATCTGGTCTTTTTTGATGAAACACATCCCCCTCCGGGGACATGGCCTCCACTGCCGAGGCATGCGATAATCCCGACTTACCTAGCCCCGTCGCCAAGCGGTAAGGCATCTGACTCTGACTCAGACATTCGGAGGTTCGAATCCTTCCGGGGCTGCCATATACGAAAGGCCTGATCGAAAGATCAGGCCTTTCTTTTTGCCATCCCCTCCATGGCGACACCCCCAGCCATCGGCAGGCGCCCGCCCTCCAGCGGAACACCACACCGGAACTTGCACGAACACCCGCGCACGAAAATCCCCGCCCGACCCGAAACGACAAAAGCCCGGCCGAAGCCGGGCTTTTGCTTTCCCAGCGGGACCCCGGAGGATCCCGGACCAGGCGCGATGGATCAGCGCTTGGAGAACTGGGTGGCGCGGCGAGCCTTGTGCAGGCCGACCTTCTTGCGCTCGACTTCGCGGGCGTCGCGGGTCATGAAGCCAGCCTTGCGCAGCTCGGACTTCAGGCCTTCGTCGTACTCGACCAGGGCGCGGGCGATGCCCAGGCGGATCGCACCGGCCTGGCCGGTGGTGCCGCCGCCGGTGGCGGTGACGATGACGTCGAAGCTTTCGGTGTTCTTGGTCAGCTCGAGCGGCTGGCGCACGATCATGCGCGCGGTCTCACGGCCGAAGAACTCGTCCAGCGGACGGCCATTGACGGTGATGTTGCCCGAACCCTTGCGCAGGAACACGCGGGCGGTGGAGGACTTGCGGCGGCCAGTGCCGTAGTTTTGCGTGATAGCCATGATTAGATATCCAGAACTTGCGGCTGCTGGGCGGCGTGCGGATGCTCGGCGCCGGCGTAGACCTTGAGCTTGCGGTACATGGCGCGGCCCAGCGGGCCCTTCGGCAGCATGCCCTTGACGGCGGTCTCGATCACGCGCTCCGGATGGCGCTCCAGCGCCTGGGCCAGGTTCTCGCTCTTCAGGTTGCCGATGTAGCCGGTGAAGCGGTGGTACATCTTGTCCTGCAGCTTGTTGCCGGTGACGGCAATCTTTTCTGCATTGATGACGACCAGATAGTCGCCGGTATCGACGTGCGGGGTGTAAACCGGCTTGTGCTTGCCGCGCAGACGGCGGGCCAGTTCGGTAGCCAGACGACCAAGGGTCTTGCCGTCGGCATCAACGAGGTACCAGTCGCGCTGGACGGTCTCGTTCTTTGCGGTGAAAGTGCTCATGAAAGAACTCAGGTTAGGTCGGGCTCATTGCGGCGATGCATTGCCGGAACTCTGCCACGCGTTGTGAAGGTGAAACACAAGAGGCGGGATTGTACTGGCCGCGGCCGCCTCGCGCAACCTGCCGGCCACCCGGCCTTGGCAGTGCCGTGGACAGCGGCGAGAATCCGGCTACCCCACTCCGCCAGGATGCCATGATCACCGACCGCGCCTTCACGCCCTTGGACCGCCTGCTGACCGAGGCCCAGCGCGCCCTGGACACGGTCTTCGGCAATCCGCCGGCCAGCCGCCCCAATCCGGCCGGCGACACGCCGGATGTCGTGCTGGAATCCGATGAAAGACGCCATGCCGCTGGCCTGATGCGCATCAACCATGTCGGCGAGGTCTGCGCGCAGGGCCTGTACTTCGGCCAGGCGGCCGTCGCCCGGGATCCATCCACCCGCGCGCATCTGCTGGAAGCAGCCCAAGAGGAGACCGATCACCTGAGCTGGTGCGCCGACCGCCTGCGCGAACTGGACAGCCGCCCCAGCCTGTTCAACCCACTGTGGTATGCCGGCAGCTACGCCATCGGCACGCTCGCCGGGCTGCGTGGCGATGGCTGGAACCTGGGCTTCGTGGTCGAGACCGAACGGCAGGTCGAGGCCCACCTGGACGAACACCTGGAAACCCTCCCGCCAGCCGACCAGCGCAGCCGCGAGATCCTCAAGGTCATGAAGATCGACGAGGCGCGCCACGCCGACCATGCCGAGCACGCCGGCGCGCGCATCCTGCCGCCGCCGATCCCGGGGGTGATGGCCCTGGCCTCCAGGGCCATGAAGACCATCGCCTACCGGCTCTGATCCCTCTTCGCGCCCCTCCTCCCGATCTTTCTGGAGCAGAGCCCCCTTTGTTAAGGGGGCGCGGCAACAGCCGCGGCGATAGGCAGCTCCGGAGTCGGGGCCCAAGGTTTGCAAAGCAAACCCTGGGGGGCCTGGCCGCGACGCGGCCAAGGACTACGACACCATCTTCAACCCGATCACGCCGGACACGATCAGGCCGATGCACAGCAGCCGCGGCCAGGAAGCGCTGTCGCCGAACAGCAGGATGCCCAGCGCCGCGGCGCCGACCGCGCCGATCCCAGTCCAGATCGCATAGCCGGTGCCGATCGGGATCGACTTCAGCGACTGCGACAGGCACCAGAAGCTGACCACCATCGCGGCCAGCGTGCCCAGGCTGGGCCACAGGCGGGTCCAGCCCTCGGTGTACTTCAGGCCGATCGCCCAGACGATTTCGAACAGACCGGCTACCAGCAGATAGATCCAGGCCATGGCATTGCTCCTTGGTTTCAGGACAAAAAAAAACGGCCCGGTGCGTGAGCACCGGGCCGCCGTCGGCTGTGGTCCATGGATCGCACCATGGGGCGGGCCGTCCCGCCGTGTGTTTCAGGGGTGCGAGGCTAGCAATCCGCACCCGAACCGCATGTAACCGTCACTCGGCCAGGTTGCGGCCGTGGAACAACTCCTCGATCTCGCGGCGCAGCAGCGCCTCGATCTTCATGCGCTCCTTGAACGACAGGTTCTTGGCCTTTTCCTCGAAAAGGTACTGGTCCAGGTCGAAGTCCTTCAGGTGCATCTTCGTGTGGAAGATGTTTTCCTGGTAGACGTTGACGTCGAACATCTCGTAGCGAGACTTGATGTTCTTGGCCAGGAAGTTCTGGATCGAGTTGATCTTGTGGTCGATGAAGTGCTTCTTGCCCTTCACGTCGCGGGTGAAGCCACGCACGCGGTAGTCCATGATCACGATGTCCGATTCCAGACTCTCGATCAGGTAGTTCAGCGCCTTCAGCGGCGAGATCACGCCACAGGTGGCCACATCGATGTCGGCACGGAACGTGGCGATACCTTCCTGCGGATGGGTCTCCGGGTAGGTGTGCACGGTGATATGCGACTTGTCCATGTGCGCGACCACGGCGTCGGAGATCAGTTCCTTGCCGGCGGCCTTCTTGTCGATCACCGGCTCCTCGGAGATGAGGATGGTCACCGACGCGCCCTGAGGATCGTAGTCCTGGCGGGCGATGTTCAGGATGTTGGCGCCGATGATCTCGGCCACATCGGTGAGGATCTGCGTGAGGCGATCGGCGTTGTATTCTTCGTCGATGTACTCGATGTAACGCTGGCGCTCCTCTTCGGTACGCGCATAGCAGACGTCATAGATGTTGAAGCTCAGCGCCTTGGTGAGGTTGTTGAAACCCTGCAACCTCAGGCGAGGCAACGGCTTGACCACGGCGGTCGGTCCTGTGAATGGTGGGAAAGGGGGCAATTATGGGGCAAACCGCCCCCCGGCGAAACGTGCACGGCCAGCCGGCGTTTGCCCCTTATGGTCGGCCTCGCTAAGCTTGCCCGTTAAGACAAGTTCATAAAACACGCACATGAACGTCATCATGAGTCCAGGGATCGCCAATACCGTGCCAGCCGTGCGCCTCGCCTCCAGCCCCTTGACCCTGGACATCGCCACCATCGACCGGTTCCTGGCCCACAGCCACCGCCGCCGCTACCCGACGCGGACCGATGTGTTCCGCCCCGGGGACCCGGCCGGCACCATGTATTACGTGGTCAGCGGCTCGGTCAGCATCATCGCCGAAGAGGATGAGGACCGCGAACTGGTGCTGGGCTACTTTGGCGCGGGCGAGTTCGTAGGCGAAATGGGCCTGTTCATCGAGTCGGACAAGCGCGAGGTCATCCTCCGCACCCGCACCCCCTGCGAACTGGCCGAGATCAGCTACGAGCGGCTGCACCAGCTGTTCCTGGGCCCGCTGTCCAGCGATGCCCCCAAGCTGCTGTACGCCATCGGCTCGCAGATTTCCCGGCGCCTGCTGCACACCAGCCGCAAGGCCAGCCGCCTGGCGTTCCTGGACGTGACCGACCGCATCGTGCGCACCCTGCACGACCTGGCCCGCGAGCCTGAGTCCATGAGCCACCCGCAGGGCACCCAGCTGCGCGTGTCGCGGCAGGAGATCGCCCGCCTGGTCGGCTGCTCGCGCGAAATGGCCGGACGCGTGCTCAAGAAGCTGCAGGCCGACGGCATCCTGCATGCGCGCGGCAAGACCATCGTGCTGTACGGGACGCGCTGAAAGCGCGCATACGCGCTTCCAGCCCCAAAGTCTGCAACGCAGACTCTGGGCCCCGACGTACTGAACACCCGAATCCCGACGCCTGCCGGCGCGCCCCCTTTACCAGAGAGGGCAGCTTCGGCGGAAACGCGGCTGCGCCAGCCGCAAAGCGGGACAGCTACGTCCTGCTCCCCATCTGCTTGACGCATCCGCCCCAAGCCAGCAGGCTCCACGAATGGAATTTGGAAGCGAGTTCTACTGGTTCATCCTGATCGGGATCGGGGCGCAGCTGGTCGATGGCGCGCTGGGCATGGCCTTCGGGCTGGTGTCCTCGTCCGTGCTGTTGAGCATGGGGCTGCCGCCGGCGGCGGTGAGCGCCAGCATCCATACCGCCGAGGTGTTCACCACCGGTGCGTCCGGCGTATCGCATCTGGTGGCCGGCAACGTCGACCGGCGGCTGTTCCTGCGCCTGGCGTTGCCCGGCGCGGTAGGCGGGGCCCTCGGCGCCTATGTGCTGACCCAGTTGCCCGGCGAGATCATCCGGCCCTTCATCTATCTGTACCTGCTGGCGCTGGCGATCTTCATCCTGGCGCGCGCGGCCGGCCGCTTCACGCCCCGCCGCGAAGTGCGGCGCGTGCCGGTGCTCGGTTTCTTCGCCGGCCTGCTCGATGCCAGCGGCGGCGGCGGCTGGGGGCCGGTGGCGACCTCGACCCTGCTCGCGCGCGGTGGCCAGGCGCGGACCACCATCGGCACGGTCAATGCCGCCGAATTCGTCGTCACCATCGCCATCTCCGCCACTTTCCTGCTGTCGATGGGCATCCAGCACGCCAGCATCGTCGCCGGCCTGCTCGTCGGCGGGATGATGGCCGCGCCCGTCGCGGCGCTGCTGGTCAAGCGCCTCAAGGAGCGCTGGGTACTGATTGCGGTGGGCGTGCTGGTACTGTCGATCAGCCTGTTCCAGATCGGGCATGCGCTGCACGGATGGCTGGCCCGCTGAAGGGGTCTTCCAGGGATCATTGCCTGATCGCGGGGAGTAGAGACCACCGCCATTCCGACGGCGTCCCGTAAAGCGGAGCCGTGCCCGGCGGAGCCTGGCCGCTAACGCCAAAGCGGGGCTACACCCCCGCTCTACAGGCGCTGGCCGAGAGTGATCGCATCCGCGGCGCCGGACATGGCCTGCTCCGCAGCGGGATTCAGGCCTTGTCGCCGCCGCGGTCGGCGCAACCCCAGTTGAGGATCTGTGTACCAGCGGGGAGCACCCGGCGGAAATAGTCCACGCGCGAACGCTTGGGGTTGACCACCACCGGCGCCTTCGCCGCCTTGAGCAGCGGCAGGTCGGCGGTGCTGTCCGAATAGGCTATGGCGATGTCGCCATAGCCACGCTCGCGCAGCATGCGCATCTTCTCTTCGTTGTGGCAGTGGCGGGTGGCGCCCATCGCGCCCAGGCGCGGCCCTACTTCGCTGCCGATCACCGGCACGTCCTGGTGCGCCACGAAGGCGAGGATGGCCCGCGCCAGTTCCGGCGGCGCGCCGGTGGCGACCACCACCCGGTCGCCGGCGCGACGATGCGCGGCGAACACCTCCAGCGCCTGCGGCAGCAGCCGCGCGCGGATGTCGTGCTCGTGCACGCGCACATACTGGTCGATGATGCCGTTGAACTCCCTCGCCCGGTGCAGGCCGAAGGTCGCGATCCAGACGTAACCGGAAATGCCGAAGCGGCGCGTCGGCAGCAGCGCCACCAGCGGGCCGAACAGCGGCGTGATCAGCAGCGCCGCCAGCATGCGCAGCGGGTTGCGCCGGATCAACCAGGCGAACAGGTGGCTGCCGGAATCGCCGTCGTACAGGGTGTGGTCGAAATCGAAGACGACCAGCGGCGCGTCGTCGCGGGGAACGGGATGGGACTCGGTCATGCGCTGAAGAATAGCTGACGCAGGCCTTCGCCCGGCTCATCGACGCGCATGAAGGCCTCGCCGACAAGGAAGGCATTGATGCCGGCGTCGCGCATGGTCCTCACGTCGGCCGGGCCGAGGATGCCGCTCTCGGTGACCAGCAGGCGGTCGCGCGGCACCGCATCGCGCATCGACAGCGTGGTCTCCAGCGACACATCGAAGGTGCGCAGGTTGCGGTTGTTGATGCCCACCAGCGGCACCGGCACCTGGATGGCGCGCTCCAGTTCGTCGATGTCGTGCACTTCCACCAGCACGTCCATGCCCAGCGTCATCGCCAGATCGGACAACCCGGCCAGCTGGCGGTCGTCCAGCGCCGAGACGATCAACAGGATGCAGTCCGCACCGAGCACGCGCGCCTCGACCACCTGGTAGGGGTCGACGACGAAATCCTTGCGCAGCACCGGCAACGTGCAGGCCTCGCGGGCCTCCTGCAGGTAGGCGTCGGCGCCCTGGAAGAAATCCACGTCGGTCAGCACCGACAGGCAGCTGGCGCCGCCGAACTCGTAGCTCACCGCGATCTCGGCGGGACGGAAGTCCGCGCGGATCACGCCCTTGGACGGGCTGGCCTTCTTGACCTCGGCGATCACCGCCGGGTCGCCGTTGGCGATGGCCGCCTGCAGCGCATTGGCGAAGCCGCGCACCGGCGACGCATCGGCCACGCGCGCCTTCAGCTCGGCCAGCGGCATGCGGGCGCTGCGCTCGGCCACCTCCTGCGTCTTGCGGGCGAGGATGGTGTTGAGGATGTCGCTCATGGTTCTGCTTTCCTGGAGGCGGTAAGACGGATCGGATGGTCGGAGGAGAGTCAGCCGGCCAGCGCGCGGCTGGCGGCGACGTACTGCTCCATGCGCGCGCGGGCGCTGCCGTCGGCGATGGCCTGGCGCGCGCG
>NZ_JASCOS010000131.1:0-9442 GCF_029959705.1 Stenotrophomonas sp. PS02297
GTGTTCGGTTCCGGGATTGCCCAGACCGACGATCAGTCGCAAGCCAGTCATGCGTCCACCGTTGGCTGCGTCCGCCCGGGAAGGGCGGACGCAACCGGCCGATTACTCGGCGGCTTCTTCGCCGGCGGTCGGTGCCTTGGCGATGACGACGGCATCGTCGTGGTCCTTGCCCAGCTTCAGCGCCGGGATTTCCACGCCCGCCGGCAGCTTCAGCTGCGACAGGTAGATGATGTCGCCGGCGGTCAGGGCGGCCAGGTCGACTTCGATCGACTGCGGCAGGTCCTTCGGCAGGCAGGCGATGTGCACTTCCTTCAGTTCGTGGGTGACCAGCACGTCGGCGGTCTTGCCGGCCGGGGAGATCTCCTCGTTGATGAAGTGCAGCGGCACGGAGACGTTCAGCACTTCATTCTCGTTCACGCGCTGGAAGTCCAGGTGCATGACCAGCTGCTTGTACGGGTGGCGCTGCATGTCGCGCAGGAGCACCTTGTAGAGGGTGCCGTCGAGGTTCAGGTCGATGATCGAGGAGTAGAACCACTCGTTCTGCTGGGCCAGCCAGATTTCGTTGTGGTTGAACTCGACCATCGCCGGCTCGCGGTCACCGCCGTAGACGATGCCCGGGACGACACCGGCGTGACGCAGGCGGCGGCTCGCACCCTTGCCCTGCACGTCGCGACGGGCGACCTTGATTTCGTGGGACTTTGCCATTGTTGACTACTCTTGGTTGTTGCACCGCAGGCGGTGCGTGGTGAAGACATTCCCGCGACCAGGAATGCCGTTGTCGGCCCCGGCGACATGCCGGGAACCGGGGTTCATCAATCCACGTACATCGAGCTGACCGACTCGCCGAAGGCGATGCGGCGCATCGTCTCGGCCAGCATCTCGGCCACGCTGATCTGGCGGATCTTGGTGCAGACACGGGCCACGTCGGACAACGGGATCGTGTCGGTCACCACCAGCTCGTCGAGCTGGGAGTTGTTCAGGTTGTCCACCGCCGGGCCCGAGAGCACGGCATGGGTGCAGTACGCGGCGACCTTCACCGCGCCGCGCGCCTTCAGCGCGGCGGCGGCGGCGCACAGGGTGCCGGCAGTGTCGACGATGTCGTCGACCATCACGCAGGTCTTGCCGTCGACGTCGCCGATGATGTTCATCACCGTGGCCACGTTGGCGCGCGGACGGCGCTTGTCGATGATCGCAAGGTCCGCGTCGTCCAGGCGCTTGGCCACCGCGCGGGCGCGCACCACGCCGCCGACGTCCGGGCTGACCACGATCAGGTTGTCGGTGCCGTAAGCGCGCCAGATGTCGGCCAGCAGCAGCGGCGAGGCGTATACGTTGTCCACGGGCATGTCGAAGAAGCCCTGGATCTGGTCGGCGTGCAGGTCGACCGTGAGGATCTGGTCGGTGTGCACGGCCGAGAACATCTTGGCGGCGACCTTGGCGGTGATCGGCACGCGCGAGGAACGCATGCGGCGATCCTGGCGGGCGTAGCCGAAGTACGGCACCACCGCGGTGACGGACGCGGCGCTCGCGCGCTTGAGCGCGTCGATGATCACCAGCAGTTCCATCAGGTTCTCCGCGCTCGGCGCGCAGGTCGGCTGCACCACGAACACGTCCTGCTTGCGCACGTTCTCCTGGATCTCGACCTGCACCTCGCCGTCGGAGAACTTGGAGACCAGCGCCTTGCCCGGCTGCACGCCCAGCTCCTTGCAGATGCTCTGCGCAAGGTGTTTGTTGGCGTTGCCGGAAAAAACCAGCAGGTTCTGGGCGTCTTGCATGTCGGCTTTCTCGGGCGGCGGCGAAAGAGCGGGGGGGATGTGTCACGCAAAACCCGGCCAGCGCCGGGCTTTTCCTTCAATTCCCGCACGGGTGAAGCGCGGGCTCGCGAGAAGACTCGCGTGAGTGGCAGGGGCGGTAGGATTCGAACCTACGAATGCCAGGATCAAAACCTGGTGCCTTGGGCCTCTTGGCGACGCCCCTGCATCAATCCATCACTGCATCGCTTCCAGTGCCTCGAGCAGTGGCGAGCGCGCGGCGCCGGCAACTACCCGGGCCCGCAGCTGGTCCGACAATACCGCCAGGACATGCTCTGCGGCAGCGCGCGTGGCGAACTCGACGAAACAACCGCTTCCCGACCCCGTGAGCCGCGCCCGGCCGACGCGCGAAAGCGCCTGGAACACCGCTTCTACGGCGGGTTCCCGGCATCGCAGCACCGGTTCGAACGCATTTCCGAGGATGGTCCCGGAAGCGAAGTCCGCTATTTTCGCGGGCGCGGCATCCCGCGTCAAATCCGGGGAGCGGAACAGCTCGGCGGTAGGCACGTGCACCCCCGGATCCACCAGCAGATACCAGGCCGGCGGCAGGTCCAGCGGCACCAGCCGTTCGCCCACGCCCTCGGCCCAGGCGTTGCGCCCGCGCACGAACACCGGCACGTCGGCGCCCAGACGCAGGCCCAGCGCCGCCAATGCATCCTCGTCCAGGCCGGTTTTCCACAACGCATTCAACGCGACCAGAACGGTCGCCGCGTCGGACGAGCCGCCACCGAAGCCACCACCTGCCGGGATGCGCTTGTCTACGCAGATATCAACCCCTTCGGCGCAATTGGATGCATCTTTGAGCGATTTAGCAGCACGAACCACCAGGTCGTCGGCTTCGGCCACCCCGGGAACGGAGGGCCCTTCGCGGCGCACCTGGCCATCCGCGCGCAGGCGCAGGCCGATGCGGTCGCCCCAGTCCAGCAGGCGGAACACGGTCTGCAGCTCGTGATAGCCGTCCGGGCGCCGGCCGGTGATGTGCAGGAACAGGTTCAGCTTGGCCGGCGCCGGCCAGTACGACCAGCCGGCCGCGTCCACGAAGGTGTTCATGGCCCGCCCATGCTCCATTCATCGACGATCAGCCGCACCTTGGCGTCACCGTTGACCGCCTCGATGCGGCGCGGCAGGGCCGGACGGCCCTCGACCGGCGGGTACCAGTCCAGATAGTCGATCCGCCACCCGCCCTGCTCCAAGACCCGCGGCAATCCTTCGATGTCGTAGCCCTGGTAGGCCGGTGCGATCGCCCCCGAGGCGGGCATGCCGCGCACCCACGCGGCCAGCTGTTCGACCGGAATGTCCCAGCCGGTGGCCTGCAGCAGCAGTTGCCCGGCGTCCGTGCTGCTGCGCGGCCCGCCCTCCAGCCCATCCAGCCGCACCGGCTGCCCGGCGCCCCCGCTCAGCTGCCAGCTCTGCCGCGTCACCGGCGCCGCCAGGCCGACCTGGTAGGCCTCGCCCTGCTGCTGCCAGTCGATGCGGCCATTGCCGCCATTGCGGCCCTTGCTGATCGCGACCCGGCCCTGGAACGACCACGCCGGCAAGGTATCCAGCACCGCCAGCCGCGCCGTTTCGAGGGCCGGTTCCGAGGTCGTATGCACCTGCGCGGCCGGCGGCGCCTGCCGGGTCGCCATGGAACCGCAGCCCCCCAGCGTGCCGGCCAGGAACAGCGCCGCCATCCATCGCCACACCATCGCCGTCATACGCCAAGCGCCTCGATCGCGCGCTGCAGCGCGCGGTTGTCCGGCTCCAGCTTGCGGGCCTCGTCGAAGAAGCGCCGCGCCTCGTCCTTCTGCCCGAGCACCCACAGCACCTCGCCGACATGCGCGGCAACCTCCGGATCCTTGTTCAGGCTCCAGGCGCGGCGCAGCTGCACCAGCGCCTCTTCGTTGCGCCCCAGCCGGTACAGCACCCAGCCATAGCTGTCGACGATGGCCGCGTTGTCCGGCTCGGCCACGCGCGCGCGGTCGATCAGTTCCAGCGCCTCCTGGTAGCGCCGCGTACGGTCGGCCAGGGTGTAGCCCAGCGCATTGAGCGCGGCCACGTTCTCCGGCTCGGCGACCAGGATCTTGCGCAGGTCGGCTTCGGCGCGCGGGATGTCGTCGCGCCGCTCCCAGGCCAGCGCGCGCGCATAGAGCAGCGCGCTGTCGTCCGGGTAGGCGGCCAGGCCGCGGGTCAGGATGCCGACCTCGGCATCATCGCGCTCGTCGCGCTGCTGCAGCTCGGCTTCCAGCAGGTAGGCGTCGCGGCGCACATCGTCGTCCACCGAGGCGTCGGCCTGGATGGCGTGGACCTCGTCGGCCGCCTGCGCCTTCTCGCCCAGTTCGTGCAGGGCATTGACCGCGCGCAGCCGCGCCTCGCTGCGCTGCGGGCCGCCGGGCACGCCGTGGTACCAGTCCACCGCCTCGCGGTAGCGCTTGAGGTACTCGGCGATCCGCCCAAGCAGCAGGCGCTGGTCCGGGTCGGGCTTGCCGGCCTTGGCCGAGATGTCCTGGTACAGCGCCAGCAGTCCCGCGTCGTCCTTCTGCTTGGCCAGCAGCGAGGCGCGCATGCCCCAGGTCTGCACGGTCTGCTCGCCGATGGAAAGCACCCGCCCGGCCGCGCCCGGCTCGCCGAACGCGTCGTAGGCGAAGGCCAGCGCGTTGCGCAGTTCCTCGTCGCCCGCGGCCTTGGGCTCGATGTCCTTCAACAGCGCCAGCGCCTCGTCCTTCTTGCCGGCCTGGTTGAGCTGGCTGGCATGCAGCAGGGCTACCCGCGGTTCGTCGGGAAAGCGCCTGACCACCTCGCCGACCATGCGCCGCGCCAGTTCCGGGCGCTCCATGCGCAGCGCCAGGCGGCCGAACTCCTGCCAGGCTTCCAGATCGTCGGGAATCGCGCCGGCATCGACCAGCTCATCCAGCACCTTCGCCGGCGCCGCCGGATCGCGGCCACCGGTAGCCAGGGCCAGTACCGCGTAACGCCAGGCCTGCGGCTCGCGCGAGCGCAGCACCGCCAGCAGCTCCTTGCGCGCCAGCCGGGTATCGCCCTGGCGCAGCGCCAGCGAGGCGCGGGTGCCGCGCACGGCCAGCGAGCCGGGATCGCGCTGCGCCCACAGCCTCAGGGCCTCGGTCGCGCTGGCCTCGTCGTCGGCCAGCATCGCGATGCGGGTGGCCCGCTCGGCCAGCCCGGCATCGCCGGCGCCTTCGCGCGCGGCCTGCAGATACCAGTGCGCGGCATCGGCCAGCTTGCCCGCCTGCAGCGAGAACTCCCCGGCCAGCACCGGCGTCAGCGATGCGGCCGGCGCCCGCTGCGCCAACTGCGGCGAGGCCGCCAGCAGGGGCGCCGACGACAGGAAGAGCAGCAGGACGCTGCATGTGCGATTCAGCCGGGTTCGTCTGGAAATGGGCATCTGCGGCAATCGGGCCGTAAAATGGCGGCCATCAACAGCCAGCAGCTTATCGCAAGCAACTGAACAGAATGACCCTGTGGGTGCTCGGACTGAACCATCAGACCGCGCCGGTGGAACTGCGCGAACGCGCGGCCTTCGGCGGCGACGCGCTGTCGCGCGCGATGGCATCGCTGCGCCAGTCGCCGCAACTGGCCGAGGCCGTGCTGCTGTCCACCTGCAACCGCACCGAACTGTACGCCGTGGCCGAGGACAGCCAGCATCTTTCCCGCTGGCTGGAAAGCCATGCCGGCGACCTGCAGGGTTACCTGTACGAGCACCGCGACGACGACGCCGTGCGCCACCTGTTCCGCGTCGCCACCGGCCTGGATTCGATGGTGCTGGGCGAACCGCAGATCCTGGGCCAGGTGAAGGACGCCTGGTCGCTGGCGCATGACAGCGGCGCGATCGGCAACCACCTCGACCGGCTGTTCCAGCAGACCTTCTCGGTGGCCAAGCGCGCGCGCACCGACACCCGCGTCGGCGCCAATCCGGTATCCGTGGCTTCGACCGCGGTGCGGCTGGCGCAGGATTCGTTCGCGCGGCTGGACGATTCCACCGTGCTGCTGGTCGGCGCCGGCGAGACCATCGAACTGGCCGCCAGGCACCTGGGCGAAGCGCGGGTGAAGCGGCTGCTGATCGCCAACCGCACCCTCGCCCACGCGCAGGAACTGGCCAGCCGCCACGGCGGCGTGGCGCTGCCGCTGACCGAACTGGAACGCCACCTGGCCGAGGCCGACGTGGTGTTCTCGGCCACCGCCGCGCGCGAGCCGGTGATCCTGCAGCGGCAGGTCGCCGCCGCGCTGCGCGCACGCCGGCACAAGCCGATGCTGCTGTTCGACCTGGCGGTGCCGCGCGACATCGAGGCCGGCGTGGGCGAACTGGCCGACGCCTACCTCTACACGGTCGACGACATGGAGCGCGCCGTGGAGGAAAACCGCCGCAGCCGCCGCGAGGCCGCCGCCGAGGCCGAGACCATCATCGACCTGCAGGTCTCCCGTTACATGGAGAACCTGCGCGCCACCCACCTGCAGGCACCGCTCAAGCAGCTGCGCGCATTCGGCGAGGCCACCCGCGCCGAACTGCTGGAGAAGGCCCGCCAGCAGCTGGCCAACGGCAAGACCGCCGACGAGGTGCTCGAACAGCTCGCCCACGGCCTGACCAACCGCCTGCTGCACCCGCCTACCGCCGCGCTGCGGCAGGCCGCGCTGGAAGGCGACGCCGACCTGACCCGCGCCGCCGAGCGCCTGTTCCCGGCGGTGCCGGGCTACCACCACCCGATTGCAAGAACCGATGACGCCGACCCTGCGCCGTAAGCTGCTGGCCCTGGCCGAGCGCCGCGAAGAACTGGAACGCCTGCTTGCCGACCCGGAGGTGGTCGCCGACAACACGCGTTTCCGCGACCATTCGCGCGAATTCGCCCAGCTCGAACCGGTCGCCGCCGCGCTGGCCGCCGAAACCCGCGCCCGCGACGACCTGGCATCGGCCGAGGCGATGCGCGCCGATCCGGAACTGCGCGAACTGGCCGAAGAGGAAATCGCCGCGGCGCAGGCGCGCCTGCTGGCGCTGGACGAGGAACTGGCCCTGCTGCTGGTGCCCAAGGACCCGCGCGACGAGGGCAACCTGTTCCTGGAAGTGCGCGCCGGCACCGGCGGCGACGAAGCCGCGATCTTCGCCGGCGACCTGTTCCGCATGTATGCGCGCTATGCCGAGCGCCAGGGCTGGAAGGTCGAGATCGAATCGGACAACCCCGGCGAGCACGGCGGCTACAAGGAAGTGGTGGCGCGCGTGGTCGGCCGCGGCGCGTACTCGAAGCTGAAGTTCGAGTCCGGCACCCACCGCGTGCAGCGCGTGCCGGCCACCGAGTCGCAGGGCCGCATCCATACCTCGGCCGCCACCGTGGCGATCATCCCCGAGGCCGATGACGTGGAAGACATCGCCATCAACCCGGCCGATCTGAAGGTGGACACCTTCCGTTCCTCCGGCGCCGGCGGCCAGCACGTCAACAAGACCGAATCGGCCATCCGCATCACCCACGTGCCGACCGGCGTGGTGGTCGAATGCCAGACCGAGCGCAGCCAGCACGCCAACCGCGACAAGGCGATGAAGCGGCTGAAGGCGCAGCTGCTCGACGCCGAGCGCAGCAGGCAGGCCGCGGCGCAGGCCGAATCGCGGCGCCTGCAGGTCGGCAGCGGCGACCGCAGCCAGCGCATTCGCACCTACAACTTCCCGCAGGGCCGCATCACCGACCACCGCGTCGAGGGCCTGACCCTGTACGACCTGCCCAACATCATCGAGGGCGACCTGGACGCCCTGGTCGGCCGCCTGCAGCACGAGCACCAGGTGGACGAACTGGCACGGCTGTCCGAAGGCAGCTGAGCCGCGCCCATCGCCATGCGCGCCGCCGGCATCGGCACGGTGGTGCGCGGAACGGGCGCGGGAATGGCCGCAGAATCAGGCATACCGCAGCGAAGGGTCACGCCACAGCATGAACAGCCCCCATGACGAACTCCGGCAGCTGCGCATCGCGGTGCAGCGCCAGCCTGCCGACTTCATCGCCTGGGTGATGCTGGCCGACGCAGAGCTGGGCGCGGGCGATCTGGCCGCTGGCGAACACGCCGCGCAGCGCGCGCTGCAGCTGCGCCACGATCATCCCGAAGCGCTGGCGCGGCTGGGACGCGCGCGCTGGATGCAGGGCCGCCACGAGGAGGCCGCCAACCTGCTGCGCCACGCCTCGCGGCAGGTGCCGCAGCATCCTGGCATCGCGCTGTGGCTGGGCCATGCGCTGGAAGATGCGGGGCAGCCCGAGGCGGCCGCCGATGCCTACCGCCGCGCCCACGCGCTGATGCCGGAAGAGGCCTACATGGCGGCGCAGCGGTTGAACTGGCAACGGCGGCTGTGCGACTGGCGCGGGCTGGAGGCGTTGTCGCGGCAGGTCCGCGACGCGGTGGCGGAGGGCAACCCGGCGGTGGAGCCGTTCGCCTTCCTCAGCGAGGATGCCAGCGCCGCCGAGCAGCTGGCCTGCGCCCGCCAGCGCGCGCAGGTGATCGCCGGTTCCACGCCGCCGCTGCCGCCGGCGCAACCGCGCATGGAAGGCCCGCTGCGGGCGGGTTTCCTCTCCAACGGTTTCGGCGCGCACCCCACCGGGCTGCTGACGGTGGCGCTGTTCGAGCAGCTGCGCGCCCATGCCGGACTGCAGGTGCACCTGTTCGCGCTCAACCGCGACGACGGCAGCCGCATCCGCCAGCGCCTGCACGCGGCGGCGCATGCGCTGCACGAGGTCGATGGCATGCCGCATGCGGCCATCGCCGGGCGCATCCGCGCCGCCGGCATCGACGTGCTGTTCGACCTGCGCGGCTGGGGCGGCGGCGGCACGCCGGAAGTGCTGGCGATGCGGCCGGCGCCGGTGCAGGTCAACTGGCTGGCCTATCCCGGCACCTCCGGCGCGCCGTGGATCGACTTCGTGCTGGCCGACGGCTTCGTGCTGCCGCCGGCGCTGGAACCGGGGTTCAGCGAGAAGGTGCTGCGCCTGCCGCGCGCGTTCCAGCCCTCGGACAACACCCGCGTGGTCGAGCAGCCACCCGCGCGCCGCGAATGCGGCCTGCCCGAACCTGGCCAGGGCGGCAACGGCATGGTGTTCTGCTGCTTCAACAACAGCTACAAGCTCAACCCGCGCAGCATCGCGCGCCTGCTGGAAGTGCTGCGCGGCGTACCCGGCAGCGTGCTGTGGCTGCTCTCCGGGCCGGGGCTGGCCGATGACCGGCTGCGCGAGGTCGCGCGCCTGCAGGGCATCGAGCCGTCGCGGCTGGTGTTCATGCCCAAGCTGCCGCACCCGCAGTACCTGGCGCGCTATCGGCACGCCGACCTGTTCCTCGACACCCATCCCTACAACGCCCACACCACCGCCTCGGATGCGCTGTGGGCCGGTTGCCCGGTGCTGACCACGCCCGGCCGGACCTTCGCCGCGCGCGTGGCCGGCAGCCTCAACCATCATCTCGGGCTGGACGACATGAACGTCGCAGACGATGCGGCCTTCATCGCCACCGCGGTCCGGCTGGGCAATGACCCGGCGGCACTGGCCGCGCTCCGCCGGCGGTTGGCCGAAGCCCGCAACACAAGCGGCCTGTTCGACATGGCCGGCTTCGCGGGCGATTTCGCCGCCCTGCTGAAGGACCTGCAACGCCCGTAGGTGCGGGGCTTGCCCCGCCCGCGGCGT
>NZ_JASCOS010000132.1:0-9263 GCF_029959705.1 Stenotrophomonas sp. PS02297
ACGCCACACCACGTGCGTGCCCGGTGGTGACCCCGGGTTGGGGGGAAACACCCCCAAGGCCGCGGGGCGGACTTGGGGCCCCACGTTCTTTTCTTCCGATCCCCGCGGCTGTCGCCGCGCCCCCTTACCAAGGGGGCTTTCCTCCGGGCAGATTCGGTAGTGCCGGCCATTGGCCGCGGCACGCCATCGCTGCGCGCTGTCGCCCCACGATGTGCGCCGCAAACTGCGGCCCCGTTCTTCTTCCCCGGCCCGGAGCAGCGCACGAGGCGTTCGTCGGGTCTGTGCGGCGGTACCGTGCAAGCAGTCCGCCCTTCGAGCCGGCTTCGCTGTTCGCGCTTCGCGCAGCGGGGCGGCCCTGCTTCAGGGGATGTGTCTCCAGGCGCGATCCCGGCAGGGGCCGACTGTTGATCGGGCCCGTCGAGCATCCACGGGCTCACCGCATGACCGCAGGTGTCGGGCTTGCCCCACACGGGGGCCTTCTCGATGAACGTCCATGCCGGGAAAGCACGAATGCAAACGATTGCGCCGTCCCCCGGATTTTCGGCATTCTCAGCGCATGACACCTCCGTTGCGCTCCATCCATGTCGTGGCCGCCGTCATCACCGACGCCCGTGGCCGCATCCTGCTCAACCGCCGCACCGGCAACAGCGACATGGCCGGGTTGTGGGAGTTTCCCGGGGGCAAGCGCGAGCCGGGCGAGACCTCCGAACAGGCGCTGGTGCGCGAGCTGCGCGAGGAACTCGGCATCGAGGCCGAGGTCGGCGACTGGGTGATGGAGGTGCCGCAGCTGTATCCGGACAAGCGCCTGCGGCTGGAGGTGCGGCTGGTGCAGCGCTGGAAGGGGACCGCGCGGGGGCGCGAGGGCCAGGCCATCACCTGGGTGACGCCCGACAAGCTCTGCCGCTATTCGATGCCGCCGGCGGACCTGCCGGTGGTGGCCGCGCTGCGCCAGGCCGACCGCTACCTGGTCACGCCGGAGCCGTCGGCCGGTGCCGCCGCCTGGCTGGACGGGCTGCAGGCCGCGGTCGAGGGCGGCATCCGCCGGGTGCAGCTGCGCACGCCGCAGGCCGGCGACCGCGCCGCGCTGGCGCGCGGTGCGGTGGAGCGGGTCGGCCACCGGGCCGAGCTTTTGCTCAACCGCGACATCGCGCTGGCGCAGGAGCTGGGCGTGGGCGTGCACCTGGGCAGCGAACAGCTGCTGCAGCTGGAGCGGCGCCCGCTGCCGGACAGCGTGCTGGTCGGCGCTTCCTGCCACGATCTGGCGCAGCTGCAGGCCGCGCAACGGCTGGGCTGCGACTTCGCCGTGCTCGGCCCGGTGCAGGCCACCGCCAGCCATCCCGGGGTGGCGCCGTTGGGCTGGGAGGCGTTCGAGCTGCTGCGCGAACAGGTATCGCTGCCGATCTATGCCATCGGCGGTCTGGCCGCGGAGGATATCGACACCGCGCGCCGGCACGGCGCGCTGGGCGTGGCCGCCATCCGTGCGCTGTGGCGGCCGTGACCGGTCGGACAGGGCCCGCGTTCCGGGCTGATATCGGCCCGGCGCTGGACAAGGCGGGCGGGAAAGAACGCGCGGGACGCGCCGCGACCGGTGGGCTGGGCGGCCGGCTTCCGGCGCCGTGCTCGAGCGGTGCCGGCAACCGCCGCCGCAGGCGGGCGAGGGGCCCTAGAGGCTGATCCAGAAACAGTTGTATTGCCGGCGCAGCTTCAACAGCGTGCGCGAGGGCGTGCCGCTGCGGCCCAGCACCTGCTCCAGCCGCAGCGCGACCGGGCGCGCTGACGTGGCCGGCATGTTGGTGATCATGATCGGGCCGTTGCCGGCCGCTTCGCCGGTATCGTCCGCCGGTTCCAGCTCCGGATCGCGCGGAAACACCGGCGCGATGTCGACCAGCGGGCGCTGCACGATCGCATCCAGCCGGTCCATCACCCGCGTGGCTTCGGCGCTGGACAGTCCGCTCCAGGCATAGATGCCGGACAAGCGGTTGGCGTCGCGGGCGTCCACCGCGGAACGGATCTGCGCCACCACTTCGCTGAGCCGGCGCGCGCAGGTGTCGCGGTACAGGCCGCTGCCGCCGGCGGCGCGCGCCCCGGGCAGCAGGCGCGCGTGCGCGCCCATCGCCTCGCAGGACTTGTCGCCGTATACCGTCCGCCCCTGCGCATCGGTGCAGCGGTTGACCTGCTGCGCCTGCGCGGCGCCGGCCCACAGGGCGGTTGTGAAGAAGAGGAGCGGCAGGCATCGCATCGGCCAAGCCTAACCGGTGCAGCGCATCCTGATGCGTGACGGCAGTTCCGCGGCTCCGGCCGCAACACCACGCGCCTCCATGTGAGGGGCAGTTGGGCAGGTCCATCGCGCGCCGAGGCGCCCCCCGGCCTGTGCCGGCGGTCAGCCGCGGCCGATCCGCTGCAGCACCGCGCTGGTCGGCTTGGCCAGGTTGAGCGTGTAGAAGTGCAGCGACGGCGCGCCGCCGGCGATGAGCCGCTCGCACAGTGCCGCCACCACGTCGGCGCCGAACGCGCGCACCGAGTCGGCGTCGTCGCCATAGGCCTGCATGCGCTTGGCGATCCAGCGCGGGATCTCCGCGCCGCACTGCTCGGAGAAGCGGCGCAGCTGGCTGAAATTGGAGATGGGCATCACCCCGGGGATGATCGGCACGTCCACGCCCAGCCGCCGCGTCGCGTCGACGAAATGAAAATAGGCGTCGGCGTTGTAGAAGTACTGGGTGATGGCCGCGTCGGCGCCGGCGTCGATCTTGGCCTTGAAATGGCGCAGGTCGGCGAGCGCGTCGCTGGCCTGCGGGTGCGTTTCCGGGTAGGCGCCGACCTCGATGCGGAAGGCGTCGCCCTGCTCGGCGCGGATGAAGGCGATCAGTTCCGAGGCGTAGCGCAGGTCGCCGGGAAAGCCCATGCCCGAGGGCAGGTCGCCGCGCAGGGCGACAATGCGCTTCACCCCGATGGCGCGATACAGCTTGAGCAGCTCGCGGATTTCCTCGAGGGTGCCGCCTACGCAGGACAGGTGCGGCGCGGCCTGCAGGCCATGGTGCTGGTTGAGGTGGCGCACCGTCTCGGAGGTGTAGCTCAGGGTCGAGCCGCCGGCGCCGAAGGTGCACGACACGTATTCGGGCGCATGCACCTTGAGCCTGCTCGCGGTGCGGTCCAACTGCGCGCGCTGGTCATCGGTCTTGGGCGGATAGAACTCGAAGCTGAGCGCGGTCATGGCGGGCCGTCGGAGGGATCTGGTCGAATTATATCTCTCCATCAAGATGGATATGCAATTGTTTCGGCTGTGACCGGCGCTCCGCCCGCGCGCGACGCTTTCAATGCGCCTGCCGTGCCGCCCGCTGCGGCAGCAGGGCGATGCAGGCGGCGATCGCCACCAGCAGCACCAGCGAGGCGGTGTAGCGGCTCAGCGCCAGGCCACCGTGGTCGAGCGGCTTGTCGAGGAAATCGCCGACCACCGCGCCCAGCGGCCGGGTGAGGATGAAGGCCGCCCAGAACAGCAGCGTCTTCGACAACCGGGTGCCGAAGTGCAGCGCCGCGACCAGCGCCAGCAGCCCGCCGAACAGGACGATGCCGCCGGTATAGCCCAGCCCCTGGGTATCGGCCGCCCAGTCGCCCAGTGCGGTGCCCAGGGTCTGCGAGAAGGTGATGGTCAGCCAGTAGAACAGTTCGCTGCGCCGCGAGGTGATGTCCACCACCGAGATGCTGCCGGTGCTGCGCTGCCAGCAGAACAGCGTGCCCAGCAGCAGCGCCAGCAGCAGGCTGCTGCCGCCGCTGTAGCCGATGCCCAGCGAGCGGTCCACGTAATCGGCCAGGGTGGTGCCGACCGTGGTGCTGGCGATGATCGCCGCCCAGTACAGCCAGGGACGGAAGCCGCTGGCGCGGATCTGCGCCGCCACCGCGACGGCGAACACGGCGGCGAACAGCAGCGTGCCGAGCAGATAGCCCAGGTCCATCGACATGGTGACCGCGTCGCCGCCGACCTCGCCCAGCGTGGTGGCCAGGATCTTGGTGATCCAGAAGGCGAGGGTGACTTCGGGAACCTTGCTGTCGCGCAGGGTGGCGCTGAGGGTCATGGCGGCGATCCGGTCCGGGAGGGAGGCGCTGCCACGATGCGGAGCCACGGGTCGGAGGCGTGTCGGAAACGCGCCTCCACCCGCCAGCAGTGCGCCGGTCGCTGGATCGCCGTTCAGCCGGCGGCCGCGCGTGCCACGGGGCTTACAGCGCCTTGCCGTCGAACAGCGCAATCCGGCAGCGCGCGGCCCTTTCGGCCACATAGCGCCGCACGTTCGGGCCGAAAGCGATGTCCTTGACGATGGTCAGCGAGCGCAGCGCCGGGAACAGGCGGAAATCGCTTTCGTCGAGCGTGTCGGCCGGGCCTTGGGCCAGCAGCGTCTCCAGTTCCTCCAGCCGGGGCTGCAGCTGGGCGAGGAACTCGGCGGTGCCGTCCCACAGCGCCTGCAGGTCGCCGAAGGCCTTGATCTCGCGCGCGATGAACGCCGCACGCGCCTCGTCGGTGGCCAGTTCGCGGAAATCCGCGCGGGTGAAGCGCGGCACGCACAGGCGCAGCATCAGCGGCCACACGCGTTCGACCCACGCATCGATGGCGGCATTGTTGCCGGCGGAAATGACGGCCGGCGCGGAGGCCTGGTCGAGGTAATGCACGATGTCCATGCTCTCGGGCATGAAGCTGCCATCGTCCCTGCGCAGGATCGGCACGACCTTGCGGCCGACCATGCGGGTGGGCGTCTCCACGTCGCCTTCCATGATGATGCCGATGGCCACGTCCAGCTGCTTGAGGCCGATGATCATCTGCGGCCGGCAGCAGAACGGGCAGTGTTCGTAGATGAAGAGTTCCATGGGGCCTGGGCGTGGTGGAGGTGGCGCATCATCGCGTCGCAGGACGCGCGCGACAACCACGGCGGCGCAACGGAGCGTGGCGGAAAATGCGGCCTGGCGCATTCCTGCCACGGTGTCTTCACGTGCCGGCGTGCCATAGGTAGGGCCGGCAGCCGGGTCCCGCGCTGCCACCCCCGTTCCCGTGCCGGCACCGGCACGCCGTCTGCCGGAGCCACCATGCATCCTCCCAGCGCCATCCGCCGCGACGTCGGCCCCATCGCCCTGATGCTGACCGGGCTGGGCTCCATCATCGGCTCGGGCTGGCTGTTCGGCGCCTGGCGCGCGGCCGGCCTGGCCGGGCCCGGGGCGATCTGGGCCTGGGTGCTGGGCGCGGCCATCATCCTCACCATCGCGCTTACCTATGCCGAGCTGGGCGCGATGTTTCCCGAATCCGGCGGCATGGTCCGCTACAGCCACTATTCGCACGGTTCGCTGGTGGGCTTCATCGCCGCCTGGGCCAATTGGATCGCGATCGTCTCGGTGATCCCGGTGGAGGCCGAAGCCTCGGTGCAGTACATGGCGTCGTGGCCATGGCAATGGGCGCAGGACCTGTACGTGCAGGCGCCGGGCGGCCATGGCGAACTGACCCCGCCGGGGCTGGGCATCTCCGCCCTGCTGGTAGTGGTGTACTTCCTGGTCAACTACTGGAGCGTGAAGCTGTTCGCGCGCTCCAACAGCGCCATCACCGTGTTCAAGCTGGTGGTGCCGGCACTGACCGCGGTGGCGCTGATCGCCAGCGGCTTCCATGCGCAGAACTTTTCGGTGGGCCTGCATGGCGCCGGCAGCCCGGTGCTCGATTTCTCGGCGATCCTCACCGCGATCGCCACCGCCGGCATCGTCTTCAGCTTCAACGGTTTCCAGAGCCCGGTGAACCTCGCCGGCGAAGCCCGCAACCCCGGGCGCAGCATCCCGCTGGCGGTGGTCGGCTCGATCCTGCTGGCGACGGTGATCTACGTGCTGCTGCAGGTGGCCTACCTGGGCGCGGTGCCGCCGCACATGCTGGAACAGGCCGGCTGGCACGGCATCGATTTCCGCTCGCCGTTCGCGCAGCTGGCGCTGATCGTCAACCTGCACTGGCTGGCGATGCTGCTCTACGTCGATGCCTTCGTCAGCCCCAGCGGCACCGGCATGACCTACACCGCCACCACCGCACGCATGATCTACGGCATGCAGCGCAACGGCACCGCGCCGGACATCCTCGGCCGCGTGCACGCGCATTGGGGCGTGCCGCGCCCGGCGATGTGGCTGAACCTGGCGGTGTCGTTCCTGTTCCTCTTCTTCTTCCGCGGCTGGGGCACGCTGGCGGCGGTGATCTCGGTGGCGACGGTGATCTCCTACATGACCGGCCCGGTCAGCGCGATGTCGCTGCGCCGCACCGCGCCCGGCCTGCACCGGCCGCTGCGGGTGAAGGCGCTGCCGGTGCTGGCCGGCGTCGCCTTTGTGATGGCCACCGAACTGCTGTACTGGGCGCGCTGGCCGCTGACCGGCCAGATCATCCTGCTGATGCTGGTGGCGCTGCCGATCTACTTCTACTACCAGGCAAAATCGGGCTGGCACGACTTCGGCCGGCAGCTGAAGGGCGCGGGGTGGCTGGTCTGCTACCTGCCGACGCTGGCGCTGGTGTCGTGGCTGGGCAGCAGCACCTTCGGCGGCCGCGGCTACCTGGCCTATGGCTGGGACCTGGTGGTAGTGGCGGTGATCGGTGTCGCGTTCTACGTCTGGGGCGTGCAGTCGGGTTGGCGCACGCCCTCGGTGGAGCAGGCCGAGCGCGTCCCGCATCCGGAGCAGGCCTGACACCGGCATGCGTCATCGGGGGGCATTGCATCGCCCCTGAAAGAGGGGGGCAAATAGGCTTTGTGCGTACACGATGCCGCGCCGGTCGTCCGCTGCCACCCCCGCTCACGGGCGCTGGCGGCCATTCGTCATCCAACGGCCGCGGCGGCTGGGCGGCGCAGGCAAGCTGCGCGCACCACAACCGAACGGGAGTTGCACGATGAAGCCGGTCCACATGCGTTCGAGCAAGCGCTCCTCCGCCTTGTTGCTGTTGTTGCTGGCGGCACCGATTGCCGCCAACGCCGCAACTGAAACTGTCTTCCAGGACATCAAAGTGGAAGTCGTGGGCCGCGGCGTGCCGGTGTTGATGGTGCCCGGCCTCAACAGCAATGCCGACACCTGGCGCGGCACCTGCCAAGCGCTGCAACCGCAGGTGCAATGTCACCTGGTCAGCCTGCCGGGCTTTGCCGGACAGCCTGCAGTGGAGGGCGAAGCCTTCCTCGTGCCGATGCGTGACCGCCTGCTGGCCTATATCGCCGAGCGCAAGCTGCAGAAGCCGGCGGTGATGGGCCATAGCCTGGGCGGTGTGCTGGCCCTGCAGATGGCATTGGCGCAACCGCAGGCCGTGGGCAAGCTGGTGATCGTCGATTCGCTGCCATACTTCGGCGCGATACAGAACCCGGCTGCCACCGTGGAAACCGTGCGGCCGATGGCCGAGCAGATGCGCATGGCGATGCTCGCCCAGCCCGAGGCAGCCTACCTGGCGCAGGCCGAGGCTTCGGCGAAGGGGTTGGTACGCGACGCGTCGCGGTGGGATACGCTGACCGCATGGAGCCGCAGCAGCGCGCGCAGCGCCACCACGGCAGCCCTGTACGACATGATGACCACCGACCTGCGTAGTGAAGTGGCGGCAATCCGCTCACCCACCCTGGTGCTGGGCAGCTGGGCCGCCTACCAGTCGATGGGCGGCACCATGGAATCCACCCGCGCCATCTTCGCCGCGCAATACGCCAAGCTGCCGGGAGTGGATATCCGCATGAGCGAAGCCGGCTACCATTTCCTGACGTGGGATGACCCGCGGTGGGTGGAAGCGCAGGTACGCCAGTTCCTCGAACTGGCACCCTGAGCGGGGCATGGCGCGGGGCCTGTTGCCGGCCCCGCACGACGGAGCAGGCATGGAAATCGAAACGCCGCCGCCGGTGCGCGGCTTCTGGTGGTTCAACGCACTGGCATGGGGCCTGTATTCCGGCCTGAATTTGTTCATGGCCGTCACCTTCGCGCATTTCTCTTCGGGCATGGTATTGATCTGCGTGACTTTGGGCATCGCGTTGTGTCTGGTCAGCGGCGGCATCCGCGGGCTGGCCCTGCGGCAAGCCTGGTGGGAGTCCGGCGGCGCAGGCTTGGTCCTGCGCCTGCTGCTTGCCATCGCGCTCGGCGCCAGCCTGGCGCAGTTGCTCATCTGGCTGGTATTGGTGCTGGCGTTGCACTGGGAATGGATAGTCATGCCTGGTGGCGTAGCCGATTACCGCCCCGCCGCCGCGCTGGGCTATTGGCTCAATACCATGGTGGTGCTGACGATGTGGGTCGGCGCGTGGACCGCCTGCCATGGCATACGCCGGGCTCGCCACAGCGAGCTGGCGCGGCTGCGCGAAGAGGCCAGGCGCAATGCGATGGAACGCGATGCGCTGCGCGCGAGGCTCAACCCGCACTTCGTGTTCAACGCACTGAACAACCTGCGTGCGCTGATCAACGAAGACGCTGTGCGTGCCCGTGAAATGGTCACGCGCCTGTCCAATACGTTGCGCAGGGCGCTGGAAAATACCGGCGATGCATCGATCCGGCTGGAACACGAACTGGCGCTGGTGGAGGACTACCTGGCGGTGGAACAGGTGCATTACGAACAACGGCTGCGAGTGCAGCGACGCATCGATGCATCGGCCCTGCACGCGCTGTTGCCGGCGATGGCCCTGCAGTTGCTGGTGGAAAACGCAATCAAGCACGGCATTGCGATGACCCCCGAAGGGGGTGAACTGGACATCGACATCCAGTGCCGGAACGGCGCTTTGTGCATAGAGGTAGGCAACCCCCTGCCGCCGCAGGCCGCACCCACCGGGCATGGCTTGGGACTGGCCTACCTGCGCGCGCAGCTGCGACCGGACGGTCATGTCGAACTGCGCTCCGAAGGCGGGCGCATGCGGGCGCGCCTGCTGGTGCCGCAATGAGCACCTGTCTGCGCGTACTGGTGGTTGACGACGCGCGGCTGGCTCGCCTCGAAATGCGGACCTTGCTGGCGGCGATGGAGGGTGTGGAGTGCATCGGCGAGGCCGATGACGTGCCCGCCGCGCGCGAGGCCATCGCCCGCCTGCACCCGGACGTGGTGCTGCTGGACATCCAGATGCCGTCGGGCAGCGGCTTCGACGTGCTCGATGGTTTGCAGCTGCCTCCATCGGTGATCTTCACCACCGCTTACGACCGATATGCCGTGCAGGCCTTCGACGCCAATGCGCTGGACTATCTACTCAAGCCGGTGGAGGCGTCGCGGCTGCATGCCGCGCTGGACAAGGCGCGCGCCAGGGTCGCGGACGTGGTTCCTGGCG
>NZ_JASCOS010000133.1:0-9099 GCF_029959705.1 Stenotrophomonas sp. PS02297
CCGCCTGCAGCGACCCCGCGCCGGCAGCGGCGCCGCCGCCGGCCAGCGCCGCACGCAGCCGCGCGGTCTGCGCCGCCGACGGGTGCCTGGCCTGCAGCTGCTGCAGGCGCCGCTGCGCATCGGCGCGGCGCCCCTGGTTCAGGTCGATCATGCCCAGGCCGAGCAGCGCGTCGGGCTGCGCCGGGTCGGCCGCCAGCAGCTTGCGCCAGGCATCGGCGGCCAGGTCCTCGCGGCCCTGGTCGAGCCAGTAGTTGCCCTGGTTGACCAGTTGCTGGGTGGACGCGGCGTTCTGGCTCCATGCCGGCGCGGTCAGCACGCACAGGCCGAGCAGACAGAGGGGTTTCAGGTTTTTGCGGAACATGTCGAACTCCACGCGGGCAGCAGGCGCCCATCGGCAGCAAAACGGAAACGGCGATCCATCCAGCCGCGCCCGAACAGCACCAGGACGCGGTCGTAGTAGCCAAGGGCGTCGGCCGCCGGGCCGGTCGCCGGGATGCGGGCGGCCTGCGCGGCGGCCGTGGCCGGCTGGCCCAGCGCCGACAGGTAAGGCTGCAGCGCGGCGGAAAAGCCGGCCGGCGCGGCGCCGGTGCCGGAACCGCTGCGCGTCTGGATCTTCTCGGCGAAACTGCCCTGGGCGCGCAGCAGCCGCGCCGGGCCCGGCAACGCGTCGAGCAGCCGCGGCCGCAGCGGTTCGCCCGGATCGGTCATGCCCGCCCACAGGTAGCAGCGGATCGCGTCGTAGCTGCCCACCGCGCCCTTGGACGGATCGGCCACGAAGGCCTCGCCGTTCCAGGCGGTCCAGTCCGGCGCGAAGCCGGTCGGCGAGGCCGCGCGCAGCATCGCCACGCTGCGTTCGGCCAATCGCGCCCAGGGACCGCGCGGCTCGACCGCGGCGAACCGGCGCAGCGCGAACAGCGGCAGGTAGCTGGGATTGAGGATCCAGCGGTCGCGCTGCACGAAGCCGCGGTTTCCCGGCAGCAGCATCGGGCCGAATTTCGGCAGCTCGACCACTTCGGCGCTGCGCATCAGCCCCAGGATCTGGCGTCCGGCCTGGGCCAGCCCGGGCCGGTTCCACAGGCGGCCGGCCTCGAGCAGGGCGTAGGCGATCCACAGTTCGCCGTCGGAGGCGGTATTGGCGTCGAGCACGCGCCACTGCCCGTCGCCGGCACGCCCCCACAGCCAGGCCGGCAGGTTGAGGTCCGGGCGTCCGCCGCACAGGTGCCGGCGCGTCCACGCCAGGATGCGGTCGAACAGCACCGGGTTGTTGTCCGCCAGCGCGAAGAACAGCGCATAGGACTGCGACTCGGAGGTACTGCGCAGGTCCGGGTGGGTGTGGTCGACGACCCGCCCATCATCCTGCACGTGCCGCTGGACGAAGCCATGCCAGTCGCGCCAGGGCGTGCCGCAGGCGACTCCGGCCGCCGGCGCGGGACAGGCGGCCAGCGCCGTCGCGGCGGCCATCAGACCGAGCACGTCGCGCCTGGACAGCATGGCCGGACCTGCCTGCTCCATGCTCAGCCGGCCACCTTCAACCGCGCGCGCGCATGCCGGCGCAGCAGCCAGCCGGCCAGCATCGCCAGCAGCAGGCACACCAGGCCCACGCCCAGCGCCATCCACAGCGGGTGGTGCGCGAAAAACCAGCGCAGGGCCAGCAGCGGCGGCAGCTCGCCGACGTAATAGGTCTGGTTGCCGGCCAGGCTGCGCACCTTCTCGCCGTGCAGCAGGACCACGCTGCCCTGGAAGCCGCGCAGGCGCTCCGGATCGAACCACGCCTCGAACAGGCGGCTGACATGGCCCGGCTCGTCGGCCATCAGCGCCACCACGCTGCGGCCCTTGCGCAACGGCGATTCGAAGCCCATCAGCAGCACGTCGCCCGGTTCCGGGCGCACACCGACCTCGGCCACGGTCGGCAGGTCGGTACGGCGCGCGTCCGCGGAAAGGAACGCCGGCATCTTGTTGAACAGCCAGTCCGAAAGGCCGAAGCGGCGCACCTGCGCACCATCGCCCACCGGCATCGCCGCGGCCCAGCGCGCGAACAGCGGCTGGCTGCGGCGCGAGCCGAGCACCAGCAGGTCCTGGTCGGCGTGTTCGTCGACCTGCCGCGCCTGGATGAAGCGCGTGCGCAGCGCCGGGTAGCCGGTCGAGGCGCCCATGCGGCCCAGCAGCGCCAGCGCGTTGGCCACGTCATCGCCATTGGCGTTGTCCGGCATCACCAGCGCGCTGCCGGACAGGTCGGCCAGGCGCGTGAAGGGGAAGCCGGCATTGCCGAAGGCAGCCAGGTTCGGCATCGCCATGTAGTGCGCGAAGCCGCTCAGGTCGATGGTGGAGGAATCGTCGATCGAGGCCGACACGTCCGGGAAGGTGTTCTTGCATTCCTCCGCGCGCGGGCGGTCGAAGAAGAAGTGGAAACGCAGCTGGCTGCTCGCCGACAGCGGCCCGGTCGGCAGCAGCAGCGGCTGCTGGATCGGCATCGCGCCGCGCGCGCCCAGCTTCTGCCACATCTGCCGCGGCACCGAGGTCGCCAGCGGCCGGCCGTTGAGCGGCAGCGTGGTGACGAAGGCATCGTTGATGCTGATGTTCAGCGCCGACTTGTCCGCGCCTTCGGGCAGGGTGTAGCGGTAGCGCAGGTCCACCGGGATGCCGTCCTTGCGCCACACGAACAGGTCCGGCGGCAGCTGCAGGCCGATGCGGATCAGGTCCGGGTTGTAGCCGACCACGTTGAGCTCGCTGGTGCTGCGCACCAGTTCGGAAAAACGCACCGGGCGATCGCTGGGCACCCAGTTCGGCGCGTCGTAGGGCTTGCGCGGCGCGGCCTCCTTGACGTCGCGCAGGGTGACGCTGGCGCCGGACAACGGCGCCCCCAGCGCCAGCGCGGTGGCCGCCGCGCGCAGTTCGGCGTCGTCGCGGCCCAGCACCAGCAGCAGCTTGCCGCCGGCATCGTTGGGGTTGCTGAGCACCGCCAGCGTCGGCCCGGCCACCTCGGGCAGCGCCAGCCCGGCCGGCAGGTTGCGCGGCGTCGCCACGACCACGGCATTGCCGCGTGCCGGCAGCGCGCCGGTCGAGACCGGGAACATAGCGCCGCGGTAGCCGGCCAGCGCGCCGAACCACGAGGACACGATGCCGGCGGCCTGCAGCTGGCCATTGGCCGGCTGCCCGGCGAACACGAACGGCAGTTCGAGCCGGCGGGTGTCGCGCGAGTCGAAGAACGGCACCGGCAGCAGCGCCAGGTCGTTGCTCAGCGGCAGCGGCAGCCAGCCCAGCTCCAGATAGCTGGCGCTGTCGATGTTGGCCCACAGGCTGGTGTGGTCCGGGTCCTCGCACTCGCGGGTGTAATGGCCGATCAGCTGCAGGTTGACGCGGTTGTAGTCGGTCACCAGGCGCGGGTCGATGGCGACATCGCGCTCCACCGGCCGGCCGGCCTCCTCCACCGATACCGGCAGCGTCGCCACGGTCACGTCGTTGACGGTGACGCGAAGGTGCGACAGGTCGGGCAGCAGCGCCGGCGAATAGGTGTATTTCAGGTGCAGCGCGGCGTGGTCGACGACCTGGTCGCTGCGGATCGAGAACGGAATGCCGGCCGTGCCCTGGATGCCGCGCAGGGTCACCTCGTAATCCAGCCCCAGCTGCTTGAGCGTGGAGCGGCTGCGCTGCAGCGGCAACCCCGGCGCCGGCTGCGCGGCGGCGGCGGGCTCGGCCTGCAGGCCCGGCGGCAGCGGCATGCTGGCCGGCGTCTGCGCGTGGGCGGCGCCGGCCACCAGGGCCAGTGCGAACGCCAGCGAGGCGCAGCGTGCCCGCGCGGCGGGAATCAGCGGTGTGTGCAGGCAATGCTTCATGCGGTTTCTCCGGGAGCGGGCTGGGACTGGCCGTCGTAGCGCCCCCTGGTGATGACGAATCGGCCCAGGCGGTGGAAGCCCCTGAGGCTGGCGCGGAGCACGTCGGACAGCGAGCGCAGGAAGGTGTCGCGCTCGTGCCGGCCCCACAGCGAAACCCAGATGTCGGCGCGGGCGAAAGTGGAGGCGATCAGCCAGCGCTCCTGTTCGACGCTCAGCTCGCCGAACTGCAGGCTCAGCCCCTGCGCATCGCGGTCGTGGCGCACCACGGCCGGCAGGCGGTGGCTGCGCTGGCGGTGGCGCAGCTCGATTTCCACCGCCGTATCCGGCTGCACCGGCTGCGGCTGGTCCAGGCGGATGGCCATGCCGCCGGTGGAGAAATCGACCGTACTGCACGGCAGCGCCTGGCCGTCGGGCAGGTGCAGCACCGCCTTCATTTCCAGCGGTACGCGGTGGGCGCGGCGGATCTGGCGCTGTTCGCTGCAGGTGGCGATCACCGCGCCGAGCATGATCATGTTGTAGAGGGTCCAGCCCAGGTTGAGCCAGATGGTGTTGACCTCGCCGCTGCTGTCGGCCAGCACCAGCCTGACGATGCCGGCGACCACGCCGACCAGGTTGAGCAGGAGCAGCAGCAGGTAGGGGCGCGCGATCTGCGCGTCGAAATAACTCTTGTGGACCAGGCCGCCCTTGGCGGTGACGTTGAACTTGCCCAGCCGCGGGTTGATCACCGCCATGAGCGTCGGCCGCAGGATGTACCAGGCCAGCGCCGTCTCGTACACCTCGTTCCACAGCAGGTGGCGATGCGCGCCCTGGATGCGCAGGTTGGTCAGGCTGGCCTGCGCCAGATGCGGCAGGGCATAGGCGAAGATCATCAGCGCCGAGGCGTGGATGACGTGCGCGCCGAAGAACAGGAAGGCCAGCGGCGCGGTCAGGAAGATGATGCGCGGCAGTCCGTAGAAGAAGTGCAGCATCGCGTTGGTGTAGCAGATGCGCTGCACCAGGCTCAGGCCGCGGCCCAGCATCGGATTGTCGACGCGGAAGATCTGCGCCATGCCGCGCGCCCAGCGCGTGCGCTGGCCCACGTGCGCCGACAGGCTCTCGGTGGCCAGGCCGGCGGCCTGCGGCACCGGGATGTAGGCGCTGCGGTAGCCGGCGCGGTGCAGGCGGATGGCGGTATGCGCGTCCTCGGTCACCGTCTCCACCGCGACGCCGCCCACTTCCTCCAGCGGCGCGCGCTTGATCACCGCGCACGAGCCGCAGAAGAACGTGGCATCCCAGGCGTCGTTGCCGTCCTGCAGCAGGCCGTAGAACAGCTCGCCCTCGTTGGGCACCTTGCCGAAGGTGCCCAGGTTGCGCTCGAACGGATCGGCGGAGAAGAAATAGTGCGGGGTCTGCACCACCGCCAGCCGAGAGTCGTGCAGGAACCAGCCCATCGACATCTGCAGGAAGGAGCGTGTCGGCACGTGGTCGCAATCGAAGATGGCGACGTATTCGCCGTCGCTCTTCTTCAACGCGGCGTTGATGTTGCCGGCCTTGGCGTGGTTGTTGTTGGTGCGGGTGACATAGTTCACCCCCACTTCCTCGCAGAACTGGCGGAACTCCTCGCGGCGGCCATCGTCGAGCAGGTGGATCTTCAGCTTGCCGGCCGGCCAGTCCATCACCGTCGCCGCAAGGATGGTGGTGCGCACCACCGACAGCGGCTCGTTGTAGGTGGGAATGAACACGTCCACCGTCGGCCACTGCGACTGGTCCTCGGGCAGCGGCAGCGAACGGCGGTGCAGCGGCCACGCCACCTGGAAATAGCCCAGCACCAGCACCACGAATGCGTAGACCTCGGCCATGACCAGGCCGAAGCCCAGGGTCAGGTCGACCAGGCTGCCCATGCCCATGGTTTCGGTCAGGCGCCACCACATGTAGCGGCTGGACATGACCAGCGACAGCCCCATCAGCACCAGCGGCACGATGCGGTTGCTGGCGCGGCGCAGGCACAGGCCGATGACGAACACCGCCAGCGAGAACAGCAACTGCTGCGCCACGTTCAACGGCACGGTGACGACGAAGGCGATGAGCAGCACGCCCACCAGCACCAGTGCGGCCAAGGCAATGCGGGCCAGAGCCTGCGAGCCCTCGGGTCTGATCGAAAGTCTCATGGTTTACCCCTCTGCGCCGCCCGGTCGGGGCGGCCATGCCGGTCCGGGCCCGCCTCCACGGCGTCCCTCCCCGGCGTTGGAGCCCCTTCGCCTACTGCCCGCGCAGCCGGATCAGGGGACTGTCATCCGCGATGGCTCCGCCGGTCTCGGCAAGCCTGCGGAACAACTGCGACAGCGGCGTGTCCGCCGCCACGGCGGCGCCGGCGGCCGGCGCCGGGGGCATACCCGCTTCCTGCGGGACCAGCACGTCCGCCGCCGCTTTGGCCGGTCGTGCCGCCGCCGTGGGCTGGGGCAGGGCGGCCTCGGGGAAATCCCGGTACTCCGGCCTTCCCTTGCCGTCGCCAAGCTTCATGAACAGCCCCGCCACGTCGTCATCGCATCCCGGGGGGCCCATCGAATGATCTCTGCTCATGCCACACACACCTTTTCCATCGTCAGAACACCCGCGCAACGGTGAAGATCGAAAGGTCGCGGTTCTCCGTCGCCAGGTGGCGGACGTCGAGAACGGCCAACATGCCGGCAGCGCGCAGCCAATGACGGTAGGCGCCTTCGAGGAAGCCGTGCTGCCAGCCGTTGCCCGGCCCCAGCGCCACGGCAAACGGCGAACAGGCATGCACGATGCGCAGCTGGTCGTGGCGTTCCTCGAACGCCGCCCATCCCCACTCGCATTCGCTCCAGACGGCATTGACCGACGCCTGCAGGGCCTCGACCGTGGCTGCGGGCGGCAATGGATGGGCGTCGGCAAAACGCTGGCCGATACGCGCCATGAGGCGTGCCGACTCTTCATCCGGCAGCGCCTGGCCGAATTCGGCCGCCATCGCGCGCAGGAAACCGCGCCACTGCCGGGCACAGGAACGGTCGCGGTAACCATCGAGCAACTCTGCCGGATTCACCGGATCACTCCCTTGTGCATCACTCCCTCGTGCACCGGCACCTTGCCTACGCTGCCCATCCCGCCCTCTCTCGCGAACCACAAAAAAACAATTGCGGATTAGATCACACTTTCATTTCCGGCCCATGAAGCAACCAACGCGACAGACCCATGCCGCCGCGCCATCATTTTCCACGGGGATGGCACAGCTAAACACACGACCGTAAGAGAACCCCGGCCAGATGGCGCCGCCTTTGCGCGAGGGCGCCGGAAATGCCGCAGAGATGAAGCTGTCGCGCCGGCACGGGCGGCGGCCCGGCCAGGAAAGCCGGTTATCGGCGGCGCAGCAGCAGCCTGGGAACCTGCACGGCCGCATGCGCCCAGATCGCGCACCACACCGCGGCGCGCACCAGCAGGCCGCGCCGCGGCGCCTCGAACTTGCGGAAATAGCGCCACAGCCCGCGATGCTTGTGCCATTCCACGAAGAACGGCCGCGCGCGGCTGGACACCCCGCGCACGTGCAGCACCGCCAGTTCGTTGGCGACGGCCACCATCGCCCCTGCCTCACGCGCGCGCCGGCACAGGTCCAGGTCCTCGGCATGCAGCCGGTAGCCCCCATCCCAGCCGCCGATGCGCTCGAACAGCGCGCGCGGCATCAGCAGCAGCGCGCCGGACAGGGCCGGCACCGGCTGCAGCGGCTGCGCCGGATCGGCGGCCACCGCCAGCCGCGCGCCGGCCGCCGGATTGCGCAGCATCGCGGCGAAGTCGGGATCGCGGCGGCGCACCGCGGCATCCGGCCGCCCCTGCTCGTCGACCTGCTCGACGCCGAGCAGGCAGTCGCCCAGCGGCAGGCCGAGATCGCGCAGGCGCGCCAGCGTATCGGCCTCGACCATCAGGTCGGGATTGACGAAGGCCAGCCACGGCGCGTCGCTGTCCCACGCACCCTGGTTGCAGGCGGTAGCGAAACCGGGATTGTCCGGATTGGCGATGAAGCGTACGCGCGCATCGGCCAGGGCGTGGCGCTGGGCGATGCCGAGCGAGCCATCGCCGGAGGCGTTGTCCACCACCCGGATCTGCGCCACGTCGCGCGCGCCGCGCAACCGCTGCAGGCACTCGTCCAGCGTCGCGGCGCTCTGGTAGCTGACGACGACGACGGCGATGGACGCGCTCACGGCAGCGCCTCCGCCGGCGGCTCGCCGCCATCGCCGAACAGGTCCGGCTGCCGCGCCGGCATCGCCGCCTGCTCGCACAACGCGCGCAGGTGCTGGCGATGTGCATGCAGCGGGTCGTCCATCAGGAAGCCGGCCAGGCGCGCGGTCCAGGTCGGCCAGCGGCTGGCCAACACCTCCATGTCGCCATCGGCGGGCCGGCCTTCGTCGTGGCGGCCGACGAAGGCGTTGTCGCACAGCACGTTGCGCCAGCCCAGCCCGCTCATGCGCAGGCTCAGGTCCACCAGCGCGGCATACCAGGATGCGCAGCTGCTCGTATCCAGCCCGCCGGCGCGACGCCGCGCGCTGCCGCGGATCAGCACCGCATGGGTGACGGCCGAGGGCAGTTCCGGATGCAGCAGCGGCATCGACGCGCAGGCCCGTACCAGCCGCGCGGTATCTGACGGCAGGGGATTCAATTCGCCCGCGCGCGGCCAGGCCACGGTCTCGCCGGCATTGCTCCACGGCGTGGCGGTGGCGATGGAGGCATCGCGCGCGAGGCAATCGGACAGCTGCTGCAGCCAGCCCGGCAGCGGCAGCGCATCGGGCGCCAGTACCGCCACGTCGGCGTCGCCGCAGGCCTGCAGCATTTCCTCCAGGTGCGCCGATTCGCCGATGGCGCGCGGCCGGCGCGTGTATTCGGCCTGCAGCTGGGTGCGCGCCAGCCACGGTTCGATCACCGCCTGCACGCGCGGCCCGCCCTGCGCGTCGTCGGCCAGCCAGATCGGCGTACCGGCCGGCGTGGCCGCTTCAAGCGCCGCCAGGCAGGCATCGAGCGCCGCGTCGTCCACTCCCACCGGCAACAGGATCACCGGCAGGGTCATGCAGCGATCCCGGCATGGGGTGGAACGGATGGTGCGGAAATGGTCACGACCGGCGATTCCCTGGTACCGACGCACCGGACTCTAGCAGCCGCCCGGAACGGCGCGCACCCGTAGGAGCGGCTTCAGCCGCGATGAGGCTTTCAAGCATATGCCGCGTTCAACACCTGCGCGGCACTGCGGCGAATGCAGCGGGACAGCCCCATCGCGGCTGAAGCC
>NZ_JASCOS010000134.1:0-8778 GCF_029959705.1 Stenotrophomonas sp. PS02297
CCTGGGGCGCCGCCCCCCCCGGTACCACCCCCCCCGCGCCCGGGCCTGGGGGCGGGCCCGCCCAGGTTGCATCTACGATAGGCCCAAGGCCGATTACTCGGACTTGTTGCCGCCCAGCTGCGCGCGCAGCAGCGCACCCAGGCTGGTGGTGCCGGCAGCGGCTTCGATCGAGGACTTGTTGTACTCGGCCAGCGCTTCGGCGGTCTCGGCTTCGTCCTTGGCCTTGATCGACAGCTGCATGGTACGGCCCTTGCGGTCCATGCCCACGAACTTGGCTTCGACCTTGTCGCCGACCTTCAGGTGCTGCGAAGCATCGTCCACGCGGTCGTGGCTGATGTCGCGGGCCGAAACGTAGCCTTCGATGCCGTCGGCCAGTTCGATCACGGCGCCCTTGGCGTCGACTTCCTTCACCACGCCTTCGACCTTGGAGCCCTTCGGATTGGCGGCCATGTACTGGCCGAACGGATCCTGCTCCAGCTGCTTCACGCCGAGCGAGATGCGCTCGCGCTCCGGATCGACGGCCAGGACGACGGCGTCCAGGGTATCGCCCTTCTTGAAGTTGCGGACCACGTCTTCGCCGGTGGTGTTCCAGCTGATGTCGGACAGGTGGACCAGGCCGTCGATGCCGCCGTCCAGGCCGATGAAGATGCCGAAGTCGGTGATCGACTTGATCTGGCCGGACACCTTGTCGCCCTTCTTGTGGGTGGCGGCGAAGGTTTCCCACGGATTGGCGGCGACCTGCTTCATGCCCAGCGAGATGCGGCGACGCTCTTCGTCGACGTCCAGCACCATCACTTCGACTTCGTCACCAACCTGCACGACCTTGGACGGGTTGACGTTCTTGTTGGTCCAGTCCATCTCGGAGACGTGCACCAGGCCTTCCACGCCCGGCTCGATCTCGACGAACGCGCCGTAATCGGTGACGTTGGAGACCTTGCCGAACACGCGGCTGTTGGCCGGGTAGCGACGCGAGATGTTGTCCCACGGATCCTCGCCCAGCTGCTTCAGGCCCAGCGAAACGCGGTTGCGCTCGCGGTCGAACTTCAGCACGCGCACGTCCAGCTCGTCGCCGACGTTCACGACTTCGGACGGATGGCGCACGCGCTTCCATGCCATGTCGGTGATGTGCAGCAGGCCGTCGATGCCGCCCAGGTCCACGAACGCGCCGTAGTCGGTCAGGTTCTTGACGACACCCTTCAGGATCGCGCCTTCCTGCAGCTTGTCCATCAGCTGCTCGCGCTCTTCCGAGTGCTCGCTCTCGACGACAGCGCGGCGCGAAACCACGACGTTGTTGCGCTTGCGGTCCAGCTTGATGAGCTTGAATTCCAGCTCCTTGCCTTCCAGGTAGGCCGGGTCGCGCACCGGGCGCACATCGACCAGCGAACCCGGCAGGAACGCGCGGACATCCTTGATGTCGACGGTGAAACCACCCTTGACCTTGCCGCTGATGCGGCCGGTGATGGTCTCGTTCTTCTCCAACGCTTCTTCCAGCTCGTCCCACACCATCGCGCGCTTGGCCTTCTCGCGCGACAGGACGGTTTCGCCAAAGCCGTTCTCGATGGAGTCCAGAGCAACCTTCACCTGGTCGCCCACGCCCACGTCGATTTCGCCAGCGTCGTTACGGAACTGTTCGATCGGCACGATGCCTTCGGACTTCAGACCGGCGTTGATCACCACCACGTCGCCGCGGACGTCGACGACGGTGCCGACGACGATGGCGCCCGGCTTCAGCTTGGCCAGATTGGCCTGGCTGGCTTCAAACAGTTCTGCAAATGATTCGGTCATTGGATTTACTCAGTTGAACACATGGGCCGGTCGTTTCCCTTCGGGGAATGCGTACCGCCCGCCTGTTGGTCGACCCCGTGCAGGCAGCCGTGTGTGGAGTGGAAAAACCGCCGTGCACCCTGCACGACGGAGCCTTGTACAACTTCGATTTGCGCGACGGCGGCCGTCACCGGCCGCTCTCACGGAACCGCGGGTCACGCTTCCTGCGAGGGAAGCAGGCCCAGCACCCTGGCAACGACTTCGTCGATGCCGATACCGCTGGTGTCGATGAGGACGGCGTCATCGGCCGCCCTCAGAGGCGCCACTGCGCGCTGTGCATCACGGGCGTCGCGGGCCATGATCTCGCGCAGGAGGTCGTCAAAGTTAACCGAAACCCCTTTTTCTTTCAACTGTTTATGCCGCCGCTGCGCGCGTTCCTCGGCGCTTGCGGTCAGGAAGACCTTGAACGGGGCATCCGGGAAGATCACCGTCCCCATGTCGCGGCCATCGGCAACCAGCCCGGGCAGCGCCCTGAATGCGCGCTGGCGCTCCTTCAGCGCCGCCCGGACCTCCGGAATGGCCGCAATGGCCGAGGCCAGGGCTCCAGTGGTCTCCAGGCGCAGCTCGTCGGTCGCGTCGGTATCGTTGACCAGCACCCGCAGGCTCTCGCCGCGCTCGACGAAGCGGATGCGGGTGTCGAAAGTGCAGCGCACCAGCGCCGAGGCGTCCGAAGTATCGATATCCGCCCAGCTGGCAGCCACCCCCACCGCCCGGTACAGCGCCCCCGAATCCAGGTAATGCCAGCCCAACCGCTGCGCGACGATGCGGCTGACGGTACCCTTGCCGGCCCCGGATGGGCCGTCGATGGTGAGGACGGGGGGAAGTGGGCTCATCTGGGGCCTGCGTCTGAACGGGAATCCGCCCATTCTAGCGCCCGCCCCGCGCCGCCCGCCGCCGATTGGACGCAACCACTTGAACCCACATGGAATTGCCCGGTAGAATGGCGGGCTTGAACGAGCGTCAACCTGCATATCCGCGGCTACGCTCCCTGTAGAACTCCAACGTATCCGCCGAGGTATGCCATGAAAGTCCTGTCCTCCCTGAAGTCGGCGAAGGCCCGTCACCGTGACTGCAAGGTGGTTCGCCGTCGCGGCAAGATCTTCGTGATCTGCAAGTCGAACCCGCGTTTCAAGGCTCGCCAGCGCTGAGCCGGCCGGCGCAAGCCGCCAAGGGATCCGCGAGGATTCCAGCCTTTGCAGAAAGCCGCCTCCGGGCGGCTTTTTGCATCCCCGCCCTCCGCGCGTGGCGGGCCGCGCACCGTCCATCCATCCGGACTACCCTGCACGGGCGTCGCCGGCTGCATCGGACAGGGCCGCCCGCCGCTATATTGCCGCCGTTTTTTTGCTGTAATCGCCACTTGTCCTCCGGGGAGAAGCGACCATGAAGCAGACCATCCGGGCCTTGGCCCTGGCCGCCGCGATCATCGCGGCACCCACCACGGCAATGGCCGACACCCTGCTGATCGAGCGGGCGCAGGAAAAGCCGGCGGGCGCCCTGCCGGCACGCGGCGAGTCGATGGGCCAGGTGGAGGCGCGTTTTGGCGCTCCTGCCGAACGCCTTGAGCCGCGCGGCGGCCAGAAGCGCCAATGGCCGACGATCAACCGCTGGGTCTATCCAGCCTTCACCGTCTATTTCGAGAAGCAGCGCGTGATCGACGTGGTCGCCAACCACGCCGGCCCCGACGAGATCGGCCCCAAGCCTCCGATCCGCTGACCCACGCCGCCCGGAACGGCCTCTGTCGTGGCCGCCGGGACACGCCCCACCCGCGCCTCCCGCCCACGGGAGGCCGATGAACGCCCGGCTCCCGCTCCGGGCATGACCCGAGTATCCCCCGCAATGACCGATGCACTTCGTTTTCCCGCCGAATGGGAAGCCCAGTCGGGCGTACTGATCGCCTGGCCGCATGCCGATACCGACTGGGCCGAGCGCCTGGCCGAGGTCGAGGAGACCTATATCGCCCTGGTCGCCGCTATCACCCGCTTCCAGCCGGTGTTGATCTGCGTGGCCGACGATGACATCGAGACCTATGCGGAAATGCGCCTGCGCTCCAACCGCATCGAAATGGGTCGAGTGCGTTTCATCACCGCAGCGTACGACGATACCTGGCTGCGCGACTCCGGCCCGATCACGCTCAAGCGCGCCGATGGCAGCTTCCAGCTGCTGGATTTCCGCTTCACCGGCTGGGGCGGCAAGTTCGAGGCGAGCCTGGACGACCAGCTGGTCGGCGTGCTGCATGAGGCCGGCGCCTTCAACGACGCGCAGGTCCGCAGCATCCCCTTCGCACTGGAAGGCGGCGCCATCGACACCGACGGCGAAGGCACCCTGCTGACCACCTGGCAGTGCCTGCACGAACGCCACCCCGAGCGCGACCGCGCATCGCTCGGCGCCGACATGGCGCAATGGATGCACCAGCAGCGCGTGCTGTGGCTGGACCACGGCTACCTGGAAGGCGACGACACCGACGCCCATGTCGACACCCTCGCCCGCTTCGCCTCGGCCGACAGCATCGTCTACCAGAACTGCGACGACCCGCAGGATTCGCACTACGCCGAACTGCAGGCGATGGGCGCCGAGCTGGCTGCGCTGCGCACCCGCGACGGCCGGCCGTACCGCCTGTTCCCGCTGCCGTGGGCGCAGCCGGTGCTCGACGAGGGCCGCCGCCTGGCCGCGTCCTACGCCAATTTCCTGATCGTCAACGGCGCGGTGCTGATGCCTGCCTATGGCGATCCGGCCGACGCCGCCGCGCGCGACGTGCTGGCGCAGGCCTTCCCGGACCGCGAGATCGTGCAGGTGCCGTGCCGCCCGCTGATCTGGCAGAACGGCAGCCTGCACTGCATCACCATGCAGCTTCCCGCCGGCCTTGTCGGCTGACGCGCAGGAAGATCGCCCGGAGCCTGCTTCGCAGGCCTCGGCCCCCGGCTTCCCGGCCCCGTTTGCGCCTTCGGCGCGAATCGCTCCCTGCTAAGGGGCTGTTGTCCCATCCTGTTTACAATGCCCGCATGAAGACCAATTCCCTGACCGTCGCCCTGATCCAGGAACGCAACCACGGCGATGCCGCCGCCAACCTGGCCGCCATCGAGGCCCGCGTCGCCGAAGCCGCCGCGCAGGGCGCGAAGCTGGTGCTGCTGCAGGAGCTGCACAACGGCCCGTATTTCTGCCAGCACGAATCGGTGGATGAGTTCGACCTGGCCGAACCGATCCCGGGCCCGAGCACCGAGCGCCTGGGCGCGCTGGCGAAGAAGCATGGCGTGGTACTGGTCGGTTCGCTGTTCGAACGCCGCGCCGCCGGCCTGTACCACAACACCGCGGTGGTGTTCGAGAAGGACGGCACCCTGCTCGGCAAGTACCGCAAGATGCACATCCCGGACGATCCGGGCTTCTACGAGAAGTTCTACTTCACCCCGGGCGACATCGGCTTCAAGCCGATCGACACCTCGGTCGGCCGCCTCGGCGTGCTGGTGTGCTGGGACCAGTGGTACCCGGAAGCCGCGCGCCTGATGGCGCTGGCCGGCGCCGAACTGCTGCTCTACCCCACGGCCATCGGCTGGGACCCGGACGATGTGCAGGACGAGAAGAACCGCCAGCGCGATGCATGGGTGCTGAGCCACCGCGGCCATGCCGTGGCCAACGGCCTGCCGGTGCTGTCCTGCAACCGCGTCGGCCACGAGGTTTCTCCGCTGGGCGCTTCCGGCATCGATTTCTGGGGCAACAGCCATGTGCTCGGCCCGCAGGGCGAGTTCCTCGCCGAAGCCGGCGCCGAACCGACCGTGCTGGTGGTCGATGTCGACCTGCAGCGCAGCGAACACGTGCGCCGCATCTGGCCGTTCCTGCGCGACCGCCGCATCGACGCCTACGGCGATCTGCTCAAGCGCTACATCGACTGACCGGGAAACCTGCGCATGGCCGTGCACATCCGTGATGCCGGCGCGGCCGACATCGCCGCCATCGCCGCGATCTACGCGGTCGAGGTGACCGACTTCGTCAACACCTACGAATACGAGGTGCCGGACGAAGCCGAGATGCTGCGGCGCATGCAGGACATCCTCGCCCGTGGCTTTCCCTATCTGGTCGCCGAGGTCGACGGCCAGGTCGCCGGCTACGCCTACGCCAATACTTACCGCGGCCGCATTGCCTACCAGTGGACGGTGGAGAACTCGGTGTACGTCGATGCCCGCTTCCAGGGCCTGGGCGTGGGCAGCGCGCTGCTGCAGGCGCTGATCGATGCCTGTACCACGCGCGGCTACCGGCAGATGGTCGCGGTCATCGGCGAGCCCACCAATACCGCCTCGATCAGGCTGCACGAGCGCTTCGGCTTCCAGCTGGTGGGCGTGTTCCGCGGCCTGGGCCGCAAACACGGCCGCTGGCTGGATACCGTGCAGATGCAACGCGCGCTCGGCGATGGCGCCGACGCCGCCCCTTCCAATGAATGACGCAATGACCGATACCCTCTCCGAAACCGGCGGCGAACTGCTCGCCGGCCAGCCGCTGCGCGTCGTCGAACGCGATGGCGTGCGCTACACCCTGCTCGGCACCGCGCATGTTTCCGCCGCCAGCGTGCAGGCCGTGGAACAGGCCATCGGCAGCGGCCAGTACGATGCGGTCGCGGTCGAGCTCGATCCGCAGCGCCTGCAGGCCCTGACCAATCCGGACGCGCTGGCCCAACTCGACCTGATCGAAGTGATCCGCAAGAACCGGATCGCGCTGTTCGCCGCCAACCTCGCCCTGGCCGCCTACCAGCGCCGGCTCGCCGAGCAGCTGGGCATCGAACCGGGCGCCGAGCTCAAGCGCGCGGTGACGCTGGCGCAGGAACATGGCCTGCCGGTGCACCTGATCGACCGCGACGTCGGCCTGACCTTCCGCCGCGCCTCGCAACGGCTGGGCTTCTTCGGCAAATTGAAGCTGGTCGCCGGCCTCGGCGCCGGCCTGTTCTCCTCCGAGGACGTGGGCGAGGACGAGATCGAGAAGCTCAAGCAGGGCGACATGCTCGAATCCAGCTTCGGCGAATTCGCCAGCGAGAGCCCGGAACTGTACGAAAGCATCATCGGCGAGCGCGACCGCTACATGGCCACGCGCCTGCGCGAGGAACGCAGCGACGGCCAGCGCAACGTGCTGGCGGTGGTCGGCGCCGGCCACCTCGCCGGCCTGGCGCGCTATCTGGAAACCGACACTGAAGCCCCCGACCTGCTGCGCCAGGAGCTGGAGTCGGTGCCGAAGAAGCGCAACATCCCATGGATCACCCTGACCATCCTCGCCGTGGTCCTGGCCGGCATCGGCGTGGGCTTCTGGAAGGGCGGCATGGACATGGGCGCGCACATGCTGGCGATCTGGGCGCTGTATACCGGCGGCCTGGCAGGTATCGGCGCATTGCTGGCCGGCAGCCATCCATTGAGCATCCTCACCGCGATCGTCGTGGCGCCGTTCAAGCCGTTCCGCCTGAGCATTCCCACCGGCGCTTTCTCGGCACTGGTGGAAACGCGCCTGCGCCGGCCGGCCTACGCCGACTTCCTGCAACTACGCGACGATGCGCAGACGCTCAAGGGCTGGTACCGCAACCGCGTGACCCGGATCGTGCTGACCTTCATGCTGACCAATATCGGCAGCATGCTCGGCCTGTGGCTGACCGGCTTCACCGTCTACGGCAAGCTGGTGTAACGCCCATCCGCTGCGCCGCGGCCGTCAGGTCCGCGGCCAGCGCCAGGCCATGCCCGCGACGAGCAGGCACAGCGCGATCTCGATGCCGCTGTAGGCCTGGTAGAACCACCATGCGCCCGGCAGGGTAAGCGCGACGAAGCCCGCATAGAACAACGCCAGCCCGATGTTGAGCCAGCGGACCAGGCGCACCGGCAGTACCAGCGACAGGAACACCATCAGCCCCGGCACCGCCAGCAGCAGGGCGACGAACAGCAGCGAGCCCTGGCTGCTCGGCCCCATCGGACCGGCGCCATCGAGCATATGCTGCAGCTTGCCGGGCCGGTAAAGGCCGAAGTAACCGCCATAGAGGTAGCAGAAGGTCAGGCTCGCCCACAGCGCGGACAGCTTCAGGCGCAGCGGAAGCGGCGGATCGGACAGTGCGGGGCGGGAATTCGTCTGCATGGTGATGGCCTCAGGAAGCGGGCGGCAGTGCTGCGCCCATACGTCCTGCGCGCAGCCCGAACAGCAGCAGCCACAGGCAGGTGCCAATCTCGCCCAGTGCGGCCGGCAACGTCATGTAGCCGGAAATCCACCAGTCCGCGTACCCCGGCACCAGCAGTTCGGCGGACACATCCAGCGCATAGCCCAGCCCACCCAGCACCAGCAGGGCCCCGAGCACGCGCGGCAGGCGCCGCGAGCGCAGCACCAGCCAGCCCAGCGGCAGCAGCCACAGCCCCCAGAACACGCGCGCCAGCTGCATGCCGCCTCGATACGCTTTCAGCGCCGCATGCGCGAGATACTGGCGCTGTTCCGGCGACAGCAGCTGCGCGCTGTCCGCGTCGGTCAGCAGGGACAGCGCCTGCAGCCGATGCGACAACGCCGCAAGCGCCAGCGCAGCCGCCATCGCCACGAACGCCACCATCAGCGTCGCCGCCGTGCGGTTCACGTCCTTGAAACCGCGGTACAGCGCCAGGGCAAGAAGCAGGAAGGCCACCTGCTCGACGACGAACGCCGCCACGCCCTGCCGGAACAGCGCCTGCCGGGCGACCACGTTGTCCAGCACGGCCTGCGCGTCGGGACCGGCGAGCTGCCCGGGCACATAGGCCAGGCAGAAGAATCCGGTGACGACGACGACCAGGTACAGGAGACCGGCAAGCCGGCCACCCCGGGGAAGTGCATGTGCCATCCGCGCTCTCCTGGAAAAGCGCTCCCGCCGGAATGGCGGAAGCGCGACAGCCTCAGTCCCGGACGGGAACGGGTTCCGCTTCCCGCACCGGCGACAGTCCCCGTGCGCGGCGTACCAGGCGCGCGGTCCCCGTGCGC
>NZ_JASCOS010000135.1:0-8771 GCF_029959705.1 Stenotrophomonas sp. PS02297
CCCGCTGGGGCATACCCGCCTACGACCCCGGCGGGGAATTGCCCGGCGCTACAGAGCCACAATCCCCATCGCCTTGTAGAGCGGGGCAGCGTCCCGCTGGGGCATTACCGACGAAGTCCCCCGCCGGGCGTTGCCCGGCGCTACAGAGCCGCAATCCCCATCGCCTTGTAGAGCGGGGCAACGCCCCGCTGGAGCATTGCCAGCCAAGCCCGTCGGGCGTTGCCCGACACCGTAGGGCGTAGAACGGGACCAGGCCCATTGGAGCCTTCCCCGCCCGTCAGGGATGCCGGGAGTAGGGCTGCAGGCTGCCGTCCTTGCCGAGCAGCGCGACGGTGAACGCGTCGCGGCGGCCATCCGGTGATTCCATGCCCGGCGAACCGATGGGCATGCCCGGCAGCACCAGGCCGCGCGCCGCCGGCTTCTCGCGCAGCAGGCGCTGCACGTCCGCTGCCGGGACATGGCCTTCCAGCACATAGCCACCGACCTCGGCGGTGTGGCAGGACGCCTGCGCCAGCGGAATGCCCAGGCGCTGTTTCACCGCCGCCATGTCGGCGCTGTCATGGGCCATCACGGTGAAGCCGGCCGCGCGCATGTGCTCGATCCAGCCGTTGCAGCAGCCGCAGTACGCATCCTTGTGGACGTGCACGACCTGCGTCGTGTCGGCAGCGTGCCCGGCCGCCTGTTTGCCGGGCGTGCCTGGTGGTGTGGCGGCGTCGCAGGCGGTGACGATGAAGGCGGAGGCGGCGACGAGCAGCAGCGACACCATCCTGTGCAGGGGAACATTCATTGGAATCTCCAAAAGGAAAAGCGAGCAGTGAGTGCAGGGGAGTGAGGAGTGAGAAAAGGCGGAAGCGGAAGCGAAGAGATCAGCAGGGGGTTGTTGCTTCTTCCAGCTCGTCTCCACTCACTCCTCGTCCGTTCAGAACCAGAAACGCACGCCGGCCACCCAGCGCGAATCGCACGGGCTTTCCCCGGCATCGCGGTGCAGGCCGGCGGTCCGGCCGAAGCGGCGCTCGTGCACGAAGCCGACATAGGGCGCGAAGCGGCGGGTGATCTCGTAGCGCAGGCGCAGGCCGGCCTCGACGTGGCCGAGCCCGCTGCCGACGCCGCGGCGCGGATCGCTGTCGGCGGCCAGGCTGGCTGCCAGCGACGGCTGCAGGATCAGCCGGTTGCTCAGCAGCAGCGAGTACTCCGCCTCCACCGCCAGTTCGGCCCTGCGCGGCCCCCCCAGGTAAGCAGTGGCGGCGAACTCGAACTTGTAAGGCGCCAGGCCCTGCACGCCGATGGCCGCGCGGGTCAGGCCGGCTGCGTCGCCGCCATCGTGGCGGACACCGCCGACCACGTCCCACCAGGGCGAGATGGCGTGGCCGTAGAGCGCATCCAGCGACCACCCGCTGAGCCGGCCCTCGCTGCGCTGCCCCTCGCTGCGCAGCCACAGGCGGTCGATGTCGCTGCCGAACCAGCCCTTGGCGGCCCACGACTGTCCGCTGCCATGGGCGTTGTTCCAGGCTTCCAGATGGTCGAACAGCACCAGGCTGTTGAAACCCGGGGCATGTTCCATGGCATGTGACGCGAGCGTGGGGAACGCGGCGGCCAGATCCGCGGCGGTCGGCTCCGGAATGGGCTCGCGTGGTGCCTGCATCGCCGCGGCGCCGTGGCCGGCGTGTTCGTCGTGTGCCCCATGCGCGCCGTGCGTGCCGGCGTCGGAAGGGGCCGTCGCCTTAGCCGGCATGTGGGCGCCATGCATGGCGTGTCCGGCGTGGGCGTCATGGGAATGGGCGGGCTCGCTGGCTGGTGTCTCCGCCGCATGGCCCGCATGCGGATCCACGGGTTGCGGCGTCGCATGGGATGCATGGTCCATGTGCGCGGCGTGGCCGGCGGGTGTGCCCTGGCCTGCATGCGGGTTGTCCGCCATGGTCGTGCCCCCCGGCCCGACGTGGCCCGCGTGTGGGTCTTTCTCCACGGCCTTGGCGGCGGTGGCCGGCGCATGGCCCGCATGCGGATCCACGGGTTGCGGCGCCGCATGGGATGCATGGTCCATATGCGCGGCGTGGTCGGCCGGCATGCCTGACCGGCCGGAGGTGCCGGCCTGTGTGGCGTGGCCTGCATGCGGGTCGTCCGCCGTGGCAGTGCCACCCGGTCCGGCATGGCCCGCGTGCGGGTCTTTCTCCGCGGCCTTGGCGGGGATGGCCGATGCATGGCCCGCGTGTGGATCTGGCTTTGCGGTGGCCCCATGGACGTGATGGCCTGAGTGCGCATCCTGTGCGGCAGCGCTGCCGGTGGCCGCGGCCAGGGCGATGAACAGCAGGGATCGGGTCGTCGTCTTCATGCCTCGATCCTCACTTCGCGCATCATGCCCGCTTCCATGTGGTACAGCAGGTGGCAGTGGAAGGCCCAGCGGCCCAGTGCGTCGGCGCGTACGCGGTAGCTGCGGCGCGTTCCCGGCGGCATGTCGATGGTGTGCTTGCGCACCTGGAACCGGCCATCGGCGTCCTCCAGGTCGCTCCACACGCCATGCAGGTGGATGGGGTGGGTCATCATGGTGTCGTTGACCAGCACGATGCGCATGCGCTCGCCGTAGTTCAGCCGCAGCGGCTCGGCGCCGGCGAACGGGACGCCATCGAAATTCCAGGCGAACTTCTCCATGTGCCCGGTCAGGTGCAGTTCGATCTCGCGGCCGGGTTCGCGCCCGTCGGGGTCGTCGAACAGCGAATGCAGGTCGGCGTAGGCGAGCACCCTGCGGCCGTTGTCGCGCAGGCCGATACCGGGGTCGTCCAGCCGTGGCGAGCTGGCCGCGCTCTGCATGTCCACCAGCGGGTTGCCGCGTTCGCCGGGAGGATGCTTCGGCGCGCTGCCGCCCTCGCCGTGTCCGCCATGGCCGGCATGCGCATCGTGCCCGCCGTGCGCCATCTGCATGGCATCGTGGCCGCCGCCATGGGCCATGTCGGCCATGGTCAGCAGCGGCCGCGGGTCCAGCGCCGGCACCGGCGCCTGCAGGCCGTGGCGTACGGCCAGCGTGCCGCAGGCGTGGCCGGTGCGGCCCATGTCCTGGGCGAAGATCGTGAACGCGTCCTGCCCGGAAGGCTCGACGATCACGTCGAAGGTTTCGGCCACGGCGATGCGGAACTCGTCCACGCTCACCGGATGGATGTACTGGCCGTCGGCGGCCACCACGGTCATCTTCAGCCCGGGGATGCGCACGTCGAAGTAGGTCATCGCCGAGCCGTTGATGAAGCGCAGCAGCACCTTCTCGCCGCTGCGGAACAGCCCGGTCCAGTTGCCGGCCGGCGCGGTGCCGTTCATCAGGTACGTATAGGTGTGGGCGTTGATGTCGGAGATGTCGCTGGGCGTCATCCGCATCCGCCCCCACATGCCGCGGTCGGCCAGCGTGGCGCGCAGCCCATCGCGGTGGGTATCGCGCATGAAATCGCCCACCGTGCGCTGGTAGGTGTTGTCGTGCATCGGCATCTTCTTCATGCGCCGGTACAGCGCGGCCGGATCCAGGTCGGTCCAGTCCGACAACAGGATCACGTGCTCGCGGTCGAAGCGGTACGGCGGCGGCTCCAGCGGATCGATCACCAGCGCGCCGTACAGGCCGGCCTGCTCCTGGAACAACGAATGGCTGTGGTACCAGTAGGTGCCGGACTGGCGCAGCTGGAAGCGGTACTGGAAGGCTTCGCCCGGCGCGATGCCGTCGAAACTCAGCCCCGGCACGCCGTCCATGTTGGCCGGCAGCAGGATGCCGTGCCAATGGATCGAGGTCATCTCGTCGGCGAGCGTGTTGGCCACGCGGATGTTGACCGTATCGCCCTCGCGCCAGCGCAGGATCGGCGCCGGCAGCGAGCCGTTGACGGTGACCGCGCTGCGCGCGCGGCCGGTGAAATCGACCGTGGAGCGGCCGATGGCCAGGCTCAGGTCGGTGCCGCGAAGTTCGCCGGCGGTGGCGGCGCGGGCGGGAGTGGCGAAGGCATCGCCGGCACGCCACAGCCCGGTGCCGGCGACGACGCCGCCTAGGGCCAGGCCCTGCACGAAGCGTCGCCGCGACAGCACCGAGCGCGGGTCGGAAAGAAAATCGTTTTTCATGGGAACTCCATCGGCCATCCACCGGGAGGGCGGACGGCAGGCGCGGATTGCGCTGGACGTGCAGGAACGCGCCTGGCGCACGACGGCAACCAGCGTCGTCTGCGCAATGGGCAGTGCTCCTGCGGGACAGCCGCCAGCGGCGTGACTACGCGCTGGCGGTCATGGCCGGATCAGGCGATGGGAGGCCGGTTGAGCTTGGCCGGACGCACGTCGTAGCGCGCGGGCACGGGCGCCGCGGGTTCCGGGGAACGTGCGATCTCGCTGGCTGGCGACGCCGCCAGCGTGGGCAGCATGTTGCAGTGCTGGGTGCAGTCGCAGTGCTTGCCATCGCCGCAGGGCGAAGCCGGAGGCTGCGGCTGCTTGGCTGCGTCGTGCATGCCGCCGCCGTCGTGGCAGCAAGCGTGGTCCATCTCCCTGTGTGCGCCCCCTGCGGTATCGGCCGGCATCGCCATCGCCGTGGCCGACCACACCGACCCGACCGCACCGGCGATCAGGGACAGGCACAGCAGCAGGGGCAGCAGGATGCGCGGCACGCGGAGTCGGCATGGAACGGAGTGCGCACCATACCATCGTGCGGTGCTGGCTGCCGCAGCCGGGGCGGGTGCGCCCGTCCGCAGCAGACCATCCACAGTAGAATCGGACATCAGTTTTCATCGAGTGTGCGATCCATGTCACAGCGCGCCTGGGTGGCGGCGGCCATCCGCAAGATCGAAGCCGATTTCAACCGTTCGGCCGATACCCACCTGATCCCGATCGACCTGCCCGGTTTCCCGGGTATCGACGTCTACCTGAAGGACGAGTCCAGCCATCCGACCGGCAGCCTCAAGCACCGCCTGGCGCGCTCGCTGTTCCTGTATGCGCTGGCCAACGGCTGGTTGCGCGAGGGCTGCCCGGTGATCGAGGCGTCCAGCGGCTCGACCGCCGTGTCCGAGGCCTACTTCGCCCGCCTGCTTGGCCTGCCCTTCATCGCGGTGATCCCGGCCAGCACCTCGCCGGAGAAAATCGCCGCCATCGAATTCCACGGCGGCCGCTGCCACCTGGTGCAGCGCGCCTGCGACCTGAACTGCGAATCGGAGCGGCTGGCGCGCGAGACCGGCGGCCACTTCATGGACCAGTTCACCTACGCCGAGCGCGCCACCGACTGGCGTGCCAACAACAACATCGCCGAGTCGATCTTCAAGCAGATGGCCGAGGAGCCGCACCCGGTGCCGGAATGGGTCGTCTGCAGCCCCGGCACCGGCGGCACCGCGGCCACGCTGGGACGCTACGTCAGCTATCGCCGCCACGACACCCTGATCCTGTGCGCGGACCCTGAAGTGTCGGTGTTCTACGACGGTTACTGCGCGGCTCTGGCCGGCGCCGACTGGCGCGAGATGACCTGCGAAGGCGGTTCGCGCGTGGAGGGCATCGGCCGCCCGCGCGTGGAGCGCAGCTTCATTCCCACCTGCGTCGATGCGATGCTCAAGGTGCCCGATGCGCTGAGTCTTGCGGCGATGCGCCACGTCAGCGCCACCCTGGGCCGCCGCGTGGGCGGTTCCACCGGCACCAACTTCATTGGCGTGCTGCATGCCGCGCAGCTGATGCGCGATGCCGGCCGCGACGGTTCCATCGTCACCATCCTCTGCGACGCCGGCGAGCGCTACGCGCACAGCTACTACGATCCGGCCTGGTACGAACGCCAGGGCATCGATGTGGCCGGTGCGGATGCCGCCATCGCCGCCGCGGTGAACGGGCAGGGGCTGCCGGCGCTGCCTTGTGCGTGGCTGGAGCCGTCGCCATATCAGGCGTGACCCCCGTTTGCAGAATCCCATGAACGCCAATCCCCTGCTCGACTTCTCCGGCCTGCCGCATTTCGACGCGATCCGGCCCGCGCATGTCACCCCGGCCATCGACGCCCTGCTGGCCGCGGCCGAAGCCGCGGTGAAGGCCGCCGAAACCGTGGCGCCGGTGAGCTGGGAGACTTTCGTGGTGCCGCTGGACGACGCCACCGAGCAGCTGTACCGGGCCTGGGGCCAGGTCGCACACCTGCAGGCGGTGGCCGACACGCCGGAACTGCGCGAGGCCTACAACGCCAACCTGCCGAAGATCAGCCGTTTCGGCAGCGCGATGGCGCAGAACCCGGCGCTGTACGCGCAGTACAAGGCGCTGGCCGCAGCGCCGGAGGCGGCGGACTTCGACGAAGCCCGGCGCAGGGTGCTGGACAACGCATTGCGCGATTTCCGGCTGGGCGGTGCCGAACTCGCCGAGGCCGACAAGGCGCGCTTCGCGCAGATCCAGCAGGAACTGTCGGCGCTGTCGGCGAAGTTCTCGCAGAACGTGCTCGATGCCACCGATGCGTTCGCCCTGTATGTCGAAGACGAGGCCGGATTGGCGGGCCTGCCGGCCGATGTGCTTGCCAATGCCCGCGCGGCGGCGCAGAAGGAAGGGCGCGAAGGCTGGAAGCTGACCCTGCACATGCCCTGCTATCTGCCGGTGCAGACCTATGCGGACAATCGCGCGCTGCGCGAGACGCTCTACCGCGCCCATGCCGTGCGCGCCTCCGAGTTCGGCGATGCCGCCCTCGACAATGGCGGCAACATCGACCGCATCCTGGCCCTGCGCACCGAACTGGCCGCGCTGCTGGGCTTCGACAGCTACGCGGAGTACTCCATCGCCACCAAGATGGCGACGGATGCCGGGCAGGTGCTGGGCTTCCTGCGCGATCTGGCCGCACGCGCCAGGCCGTATGCGCAGCGCGACCGTGCCGAGCTGGAAGCCTTCGCCCGCGACGAACTCGGCATGGATGATCTGCAGGCCTGGGACCTGGCCTATGCCAGCGAAAAGCTCAAGCAGGCGCGCTACAGCTACTCCGAGCAGGAGGTGAAGCAGTACTTCACCGAGCCGAAGGTGCTGGCCGGCCTGTTCGGCGTGATCGAGCGCCTGTATGGGTTGAAGGTGCAGCCGGACGACGCACCGGTCTGGCACGAAGAGGTGCGCTTCTACCGGCTGGTCGATGCCGGTGGCGCGCTGGTCGGCCAGTTCTACATGGACCTGTACGCACGCGAAGGCAAGCGCGGCGGCGCCTGGATGGACGATTGCCGCAACCGCCGCGTCACGGCAGCGGGCGTGCAGACGCCGCTGGTCTATCTGGTCTGCAACTTCGGCCGCGGCAGCGATGGCAGGCCTGCCACCTTCAGCCACGACGAGGTCACCACTGTCTTCCACGAGATGGGGCATGGCCTGCACCAGCTGCTGACCCGTGTCGGCGAACTGGCGGTGGCCGGCATCAATGGCGTGGAATGGGATGCGGTGGAACTGCCCAGCCAGTTCATGGAGAACTTCTGCTGGGAATGGGAGCAGGTGCAGGCGATGACCGCCCATGTCGATACTGGCGCGCAGCTTCCGCGCGCCCTGTTCGACAGGATGCTGGCCGCCAGGAACTACCAGAGCGGCATGTTCACCGTGCGCCAGCTGGAGTTCGGCCTGTTCGACATGCTGCTGCACAGCCAGTACCAGCCGGCGCAGGAAAGCGTGCTGCAGCTGCTGGAGCGCGTGCGCGGCGAGGTCGCGGTGAACTTCCCGCCGGACTGGAACCGCTTCCCGCACCAGTTCAGTCACATCTTCGCTGGCGGCTATGCGGCCGGGTACTACAGCTACAAGTGGGCCGAAGTGCTGAGCGCCGACGCCTATGCCGCGTTCGAGGAAGCGCCGGAGCAGGTTGCCGAGACCGGCGCGCGCTTCCGCGACGAAGTGCTGTCGCGCGGCGGCAGCCGCAGCGCGGCCGGCAATTTCCGCGCGTTCCGTGGCCGCGATCCGCGGATCGACGCTCTGTTGCGCCACAGCGGCATGGCAAGCTGAAGGACCACGACGTTGCCCCGGCGGAATTCAGCTGGGGTTTTCGGCATCGCGCTATTGATGCCGGACCTTTTCCTCCAGGCATCGGACATGCCCCGTCTCCTCCCGCGTCTTGCGGCCGCCGCAGCCATCGTCGCGGTGGTGCTGTGGTTCCAGCCCGAGATCGTCGAGCCGTCGGCCAAGGTCGGCGGCAGCGGCCTTAACCTGCGCAGCGCGCCGGATACGCGGGCCGGACGGGTGGCAGTGCTGCCGGTGGGGACGACGGTAGAGGTGCAGCGCTGCCTGGACGACCTGAGCTGGTGCAATGTCCGCCATGGCGGACAAAGCGGTTGGGTAGCGGCCGACTATCTGATCGCGCGCAGCGACGGCAAGCACGTCAAGGTGGCCGAGGCCGGCAAGGAGCTGGGAGTGGTCATCGAGACCGCGAAGCCGGGAGGGTGAGGTCGCGGCCCGTGTTCCGGGCGCAGCGGGGCATGAATGCGGGAAGTGTGCTTTTGCCTCTTCCCAAAACCGCAGGCAGGCCGCATACTCTCGCTCCCTCGCTGCCGGCCCCGGTTGGCAGTGAGGAAAGAAGTTGAAGTCGCCCTCATCGAGGTGTTGACGGAAACGAAAAGCCTGACATAATAGGCGGCTCGCTTCGACGAAGAGCCCTTCGGGGTTGGGGTTGAAGCAGCGGAGTCCGCCTCGAAACGAGGTGTTGACGAAGCGGAAAAGCCGGCTATAATGTGCGGCTCGCTCGGACGGAAACGTCGGGCACTTGGAAGAAGGCGCTGAGGCCGATTCCGAAGTTCTTTGAAAGTATGCGCAGGTATCTTGTGAAGGCGCCTGCAGGAGTGGATGACTGTCCATCTTGC
>NZ_JASCOS010000136.1:0-8765 GCF_029959705.1 Stenotrophomonas sp. PS02297
GCCGCCGCGGGCGCGGCTACCGCGGGGGCCCCCGGCGCCGCGACCGGCGCCACCGGCTCGGCCTCGACCGGTTGCGGCGCGGCGGCCGCGGGCGGCTCCTGCCTGCAGGCGGCGCACGCCAGCGCTACGCAAAGGGCCACGCAGGCCAACGGGCCGGTTGTACGCAAACTTCCTCCCATACAGGCTCTGCGCGCTCGGGTGCGCTGCGACGTTAGGCTATTCTCGCCTGCCTGGGCAAACCCTGCAGTTGATGGAATACACGTGGCTCACTGGATCAAACACCCGGCGGAACTGGAAGAGCGTTACCGCCAGCGCCCCGACCGCATCGGGCTGGACACCGAATTCATCCGCGAACGCACCTACTGGCCGCAGCTGGCGCTGGTGCAGATGGCGGTGGGCGATGAAATCCTGCTGATCGACCCGCTGGTGCCGGGCATGGCCGACGCGCTGCGCCCGTGGCTGGAGGATGCCTCGATCCTCAAGGTCATGCACAGCGCCAGCGAGGACCTGGTCGCGTTCAAGTGCGCCTGCGGCGTCCTGCCGCGCCCGCTGTTCGATACCCAGATCGGCGCCGCGCTGGCCGGCATCGGCGGCGGCATGGGCTACCAGAAACTGGTCGCGCAGGTCACCGGCGTCGCCCTGCCCAAGGGCGAGACCCGTTCGGACTGGATGCGCCGGCCGTTGTCGGACGCGCAGCTCGACTATGCCGCCGACGATGTCGAGTACCTGTTCGCGCTGCACGATGCGATCGACGCGCGCCTGCGCGAACTCGGCCGCAGCGACTGGCTGCAGGACGACGCACAGCGCCTGCTGGCGTCCGTCGACCACGACGAGAGCGAGCGCTGGCCGCACCTGTCCATGCGCGCGGCGCAATTCCTGGAGCCGGAGGCGCAGCGCCGCCTGCTGCGCCTGCTGCGCTGGCGCGACCAGCAGGCCCGGCACAGCGACAAGCCGCGCAGCTGGATCCTGGACAACGAACTGGCCACGGTGCTGGCACGCACGCCGCCGGCCGACCATGACGGGCTGCTGCGGCTGTTCGAGCGTTTTCCCAAGGCGCCGCGCAAGCTGGCGCAGGCCGTATGGCAGGCCCTGCAGACGCCGCTGCCCGACGAGGACCAGGCGCCGCAGGCGCTGGCGGCCACCGACGGCAACAAGGCCGCGCTCAAGCGCCTGCAGGACGCCGTGGCCCGCCGCACGGCCGAACTCGGCCTGCCCGACGGCCTGCTCGCCTCGCGCCGGCACCTGGAGGCGCTGCTGGAAGGCGGCGATTGGCCGGCCGCGCTCGGCGGCTGGCGTCGCGACCAGCTGCAGGCCCTGTTGCTGCCCCTCTTGGCGGCGGCGCCGGCATCGCGTTAGAATTTGCGGGCCATGTGGAGCAGTCACACGGCTGGCGGGGTCCCACCCTCATCCAGCGCACTGCGATCACCGTGAAACATGGGGCCATAGCTCAGCTGGGAGAGCGCGTCGTTCGCAATGACGAGGTCGGGAGTTCGATCCTCCCTGGCTCCACCAAACAGAAAAACCCCGGGTATCCCCCGGGGTTTTTTCTTGCCCGCCGCTGGCGCGAACCGCCCGCGCCAACCTGCTCATGCCGGCGGCGCGCTGAACTCCACCCGGTTGCGCCCACCGCGCTTGGCCGCGTAGAGCATCTCATCGGCGCGCTTGAACACGGCGGCGACGTCCTGGCCGCTCTCCGGCCAGCCCGCTACGCCCAGCGATACCGTGACCTGCCCGACCGGCGCCATGCTGGCCCGCTCGACCTGCTGGCGCAGCCGCTCGGCCACCTGCGCGGCGCTGGCCACGGACGCGCCGGGCAACAGCAGCAGGAATTCCTCGCCGCCTACCCGGCACGGCGCATCGTCCACGCGCGAGACGTCCTGCATGTGCATGGCCAGCTGCTTGAGGACCAGGTCGCCGACATCATGGCCCCAGGTGTCGTTGACCTGCTTGAAATGGTCGATGTCCAGCGAGACGAGCGCGAACGGCATCGCCCGCTCCTGCAGCTCCTGCAACCTGGCCTGCAGGTGGCGGCGGTTGCCCAGCCCGGTCAGCGGATCGGTGTTCACGTCCTCGCGCAGCTTGGTGATGCTCTTCTGGAACAGGCCGATGCCCAGCAGCATCGCCTTCTTCAGTTCGCGCGACTCGAAATACCAGGAGCGGACCGAACGGATGTTCTGCGTGGTCTCTGGCTGGTCCATGGTGCGCGCGCCGTCGGCGAGCATGTGCAGCGGGCGGGCGATGACGCGCGCGCACCACCACAGCAGCAGCACCGTGACCGCGGCCAGCGGCAGCGTCTTGAAGAACACCGTGCGCATCAGCGAGGTCAGCGGCGCCAGGGTGACGTCGCGCGGGCGCTGGGCGATCACGCCCCAGCCGGTGGCGGCGACCGGCGCATAGCCGGCGAGCATCGGGATTCCCTTGCTGTTCACGACCGACGCCGTGCCGCTGCCGCCATGGGTCACCTCGTCGACGGCCCGGTTGCCGCGTATCACCTTGCCGATGCGGTTGCCGTCGGGGTGGTAGATGATCCGCCCTTCGCCATCGACCACGAACAGGTACGAACCATCGTGGTAGAAGTGCTGGCCCAGCAGCCGGTCGAGGATGTTTTCCTTCTGCAGGTGAATGGCGCCGCCGATCGCGCCGAGGAAACCACCCTGCGGGTCGCGGATCGGACTGACCATCAGCACGATGAAGTTGCCGGTCGCCGACAGATAGGGCTTGCTGATGAGCGGCCGGCGCGAGCGGATCGATTCCTTCACCGCGGCGCTGGCGAGGATCCTGCCCTGCAGCTGCAGTGTTTCCGGCGAGGTCGCCAGCACCTTGCCGGTGTCGTCGAAGATGACGATGGAATTGAAGCTCTTGCTCATCAGCCGCAGTCGCGCCGCTTCCGTGCCGAGCTTTTCGGCATCGTCCATCTGCCCGACCAGGAGCTGCGCGGTGTATTCCAGCTGCAGTTGCGCCGACTGGATGAAGTCGTCGGTGCTCTTGGCGAGCTTGGTCGCGTACGCCAGGTTGCCTTCCAGGGTGCTGTCCATCAGCTGCTGCCGCTGCACCTGATAGCTGGCGTGGAGCGTGTTGGCGAACGGCAGGAAGGCACCCAGCAGGGCCAGTGCCAATATCAGTTTGCGCAGGTCCACCGCCATCGTCGCCCTCCCGCGCTCGGTTGCATCCCGGACCGGAACCATGGCCTGCAGGCAATGGCCCGCCGCCATGTACCGGCACCATCGCACAACCGGCGGCCGCACGTGCAAAGAAAGAGGGCCTGCATTTCTGCAGGCCCTCTGGATTCGTGGTGGCCGGGGAGGGAATCGAACCCCCGACACGGGGATTTTCAATCCCCTGCTCTACCAACTGAGCTACCCGGCCACTTTGTTTTCGCGACGTTCCCGCCGGCGAGGACGCGCATGATACGGGGGTCTTTGGTTTTCGGCAAGCGCTATCCGGAAGTTTTTTCGCGATGCCCGCCAACGCCCGCTTCCGGCAGGCGGATGACGGCAACAAGGCAGTCGCCGCGGCGATCGCCGGCATCGCCCGTCGATGGCGCGGAGGATCGCCGACCGGGATCGCCGCAACAAAGGAACCGCCCGGAGCCGTTCCTGGCCCCGCGTGTCGATGGCCCGAAGAGGCCCCGCCAGGGATGCCGGCAACAAAACCTTTACTTCGCGGCACCCGGCTTTGCATAGCCTGCGTCCGATCCACGGAGGCCAGACCATGCGCCATCGCCTGCTCCTGTCGTTGCCACTGTCCCTGCTGTTCTGCTGCGCCGCACTGGCGGCGTCGCCGGTCCAATCGGTCGAACGCTTCGACCTGGACCGCTACGCCGGCCAGTGGCATGAGATCGCGCACCTGCCGGTGTCGTTCCAGAAGAACTGCGTGGCCGACATCACCGCCGGTTACCGGCTGCGCGCCGATGGCCGCATCAGCGTGCTCAACCGCTGCCGCACCGCCGACGGCGGCACGATCGAAGCCGAGGGCGTGGCGCGCCCAGTGGCCGGACACGCCGGACGCCTGCAGGTCCGCTTCGCGCCGGACTGGCTGTCGTGGCTGCCATGGGCATGGGCCGATTACTGGGTGATCGCGCTGGATCCGGACTACCAGTGGGCGATGATCGGCGAGCCGGGACGCAGGTACCTGTGGATCCTGTCGCGCACGCCGTCGATGGACGGCGCCCTGCTCGAACGGCTCAAGCGCCAGGCCACCGACATGGGCTACGACCTGGCGCCGCTGCGGGTCATGGCACCCATACAGTGATGCCGTCCAATGGCCGGCACCACCGGGATGCATGGGGACGAAAGCCCCCTGAAGTCAGGGGGCTTGCCGAAGGCGCGGGGTGTGGCCGGCGAAAGACGGGGACCACCGTTTGCAACGCAGACCGTGGGGCGACAGCGCGCAGCGATGGCGTGCCCCCCCTGAGTCAGGGGACGCGCCGAAGGCGCGGGGTGCGGCCGGCGAAAGACGGGGCCCACCGTTTACAACGCAGACCATGGGGCGGCAGCGCGCAGCGATGGCGTGTCTACCTGCGCCGGTAGTCCAGCGGCGGCGCTTCGCGCTGCAGCAACGGGACGTAGCGGAATTCCGCGCCGCGCCGACGCTCGAACTCGTCTTTCGCGGCACGCACGCTGTCCGGCGACTGGAACAACCGCACCGCGGCCAGCGCCATCGCCCTGGAGGCGTTCAATGCGCCCTTGGCGCCGATGCTTGCGCCCGAGGCCGCCACCGCCTGCCAACTATGCGCCGGCGTGCCGGGCACCCAGGTCGCGGTGCCCAGGCCGACGGTCGGTACGTTCCAGCTGACATCGCCCACATCGGTCGATGCGCTGCCGGCCAGGTCCGCGCGGTAGGGCTGCAACTGCATCGCCACGTCCAGCGGCGGCCGCTGCGCGAGGGTCTGCTGCAACTTCACTGCGAAGGCTTGCTCCGGCGCGTCGTATCTCACGCCGCCCACCTGTTCCAGCGCCGCCTGCATCACCTGCCCCAGCGTGTCGTTGGGCAGCAGCGAGAACACCCCGCCGGTCTGTTCGAATTCGACCGTGGTGCCGGTGCCCATCGCCGCGCCGTCGGCGGCCTTGCGCAGGCGCTCGAACACATCGCGCACCACCGCCGGATCGACATGGCGCACGTAGTAGTAGGCCTCGGCGAAATCCGGCACCACGTTGGGCGCGCTGCCGCCGTTGCTGATCACGTAATGGATGCGCGTGCCGTCGGGCACGTGCTCGCGCATCAGGTTGGCCATGTGGTTGAAGGCCTCCACCGCATCGAGCGCGGAACGGCCGCGGTCCGGTGCGATGGCCGCGTGCGCGGCGATGCCGTGGAAGCGGAACTTGCCGCTGATGTTGGCCAGGCTGGTGCCCTGCGCGGCCGAATTCTCCGCCGATGGATGCCAGTGCAGCACCACGTCCACGTCGTCGAACAACCCGGCCCGGGCCAGGTAGACCTTACCCGAGCCGCCCTCCTCGGCCGGCGTGCCGTACAGGCGCACCTCGCCCGGCGTACCGCTGGCCTTGAGCCATTGCGCGATGGCGCGTGCGGCGCCGACCGACGCCGCGCCGAACAGGTTGTGGCCACAGGCCTGCCCGGCATCCTGCCCTTCGATCGGCAGGCGCACCGGCTCGGCGGCCTGCGCCATGCCGGGCAATGCGTCCATCTCGGCCAGCAAGGCGATCACCGGGCCATCGCCACGCGTGCCGTAGGAGGCGACGAACGCGGTCGGCATGCCGGCCACGCCGGCCTCGATGCGGAAGCCGGCCTGGCGCAGCTCCTGTTGCAGCAACCGCGAGGACCGCACTTCCAGATAGCCCAGTTCAGGCTGCCGCCACAGCTGCCGGCCGACCTCGGCCTGGCGCGCGGCATAGGCATCGAGGTGGGCGAGCACGTCGCCCTCGCCCGCTTCCGTGCCGCCGGCCAGCGCCGCCAGCAGCCATGTAGCGGCAAGCAATCCATGTTTCATCGGCTGTCTCCGTTCCACCTGATCGAACCTTCCAGAAAACCCCGCAACCAGGCGAAGCCACTTTCCACTGCGGCCTCCGCAGGAGCGCATCGCCCTTCCCCCGACAGCCAGCGCCTGCGCAGGAACGGCATGCAGGCGCGACCGCAATCCGCCCTCAATAGAAGCCGACGTTGTCGATCTCGAACCACACCTTGCCGCCAGCCTCGCCGCCGGCGGAGAACACCAGTTGCTGGACGTCGTCGCCCTTCCATTCGGCCACCGGCCCCTTGGCCCGGTAGGGCGGCTGCCCCTGCAGCGCGGAGAACGGAATCTCCAGCGTGCGCCAGCCGGAACCTGCCTCCACCGGCGCGACGAAACGCCGGTCGCCCAATGCCCTGGCCTCCAGCCGCAGCGCCGGTGCAGCGCCGCGCACGTCGAAACGGATGCCGCGGTAGGCGCGCAGGTCCGCCGGCGCCACCGAACCGCGGCTCAGCGGCAGGATCGCGGCGGCGTAGGCATTGGGCTTGGTGGACAGGCGGGCCTGCACCGACAGTGCGTTGCCGCCGGTCTCGCGGGCCACGACCTCGCTCACCTGCACGGTACGGTCGTTGCCGCCGTCGGCCTCATCGATGCGCAGGGTGTCCAGCGCGGTGCGCCCGTCGGCGCGTTCGAAATCGTCGACCAGCGCCGCCACCGGCTGCGCCGGCAGCGCCAGCGCGCGGTTGCCGGCCGGCAGTACCGCGCCCTTGCCATGCACCTGGCGTCCGGCGACGTAGACGCGCTCGGTATTGCGGATATCGGCAATGCGCTCCCACGGCCGGCCCTTCACCAGCAGCAGGTCGGCGCGCTTGCCGACCTCGATGGTGCCGCGGTCGTCCACGCCCAGCGCGCGGGCGCTGTTGGCGGTACCGGCGAGCAGCGCCTCGGCGGGGGTCAGCCCCGCATCGACCAGCAGTTCGAACTCGCGCAGGGTCGAGGCGCCGTGCGGCGTACCGGTCATGCCCGCATCGGTACCGACCACCACCGGGATGCCGGCATCGTGCAGCGCCTTGACGTTGTGCAGGGCGTTGGCGAAGTTGCGTTCGCGCTGCTGCAGCACGTCGGTACGGGCGCCGCCCTTGCCGCTGCCGTCCACGCGCTCGGGCAGGTACACCGCCAGCGAGGGCGCGTAGGCGGTGCCGTGCTCGCGCATCAGCCGCACCAGTTCCTCGTCCACCGGCATGTCCTGCACGCTGTGCGCGATCACGTCCACGCCCGCGCGTGCGGCGACCTTGCCGCGCTTGACCATCACCGTGTGGGTGAACACCTTCAATCCGTGCCGGTGCGCCTCGTCCACCAGCGCGGCGAGGGTTTCCTCGTCCATGCTGCTGTTGTCGGCGGCATTGGAATAGCGCCAGCCATCGGTGAAGGCCTTGATGAAATCGGGCTTGTAGGCGGCGACGGCGCGCACGCCGGCGCGCGCGGCCTCGGGCGAGTTCACCCAGCGCGTGGTGTTCTCGTCGCCCCAGTCGGCGCCGTGGCCGAGCGGCGTGCTCATGCGCGCGGCGAACTTCACGTCCGGCGCGGCGATCCCGGCCAGCCACGCGCGGCGCGGCGCATAGGCCTCCGGCGGCTCGTGGAAATCGCTGACCGTGGTGACGCCGGCGGCCATGTAGAGGTTGGCGATCTGCGGCAGCTCGGCCGGGCGCGCGTTCGGCGTCCAGTGCGTGTGCAGGTCGAACAGGCCGGGCAGCAGCGCCTGCCCACGCGCGTCCACCACGCGCGCGCCCCTGGGCGCGGCGAGCGTTTCGCCGGCACCGGCGATCGCGGCGATCCTGCCGTCCTCCACCAGCACGCTGGCCGGGTAGGCGGGGCGGCCGGTGCCGTCGAACACCATCGCGCCGCGGATCAGCAGCGCGGTGTCGGCGGAAGTGGCGGCCACGCTGGCCTGTCCGGTGGACAGCAGCAGCGCGGTGAGCAATGCGAGCGCGCGGGCGCGCCGGGGGTTCCTGTTCATGTGTTCAATCCAGAGTCATTGCATGGAATGCGCCGCGTGCGGCGCGCTCTCCGGCGTGCGCAGGCGCACGACCTTGCCCTGCTGCTCCACCACCAGCCCCAGGCTCAGCGCGACGCTGCGGGCGAAGCCGAGCGGGTCGCTGGCCGAGTACAGGCCGACGATGCGGCGGCTGCCGACCACCGGATCGTCGATGACGATGCGGGTGTCGCTGTAGCGCAGGAACTGCGCCGCCGCCACCGAGAGCGTGTCGCCGTTGAAGGACAACATGCCCTCGCGCCAGGCCAGCTGCTGTTCGAGGTCCTCGTTGGGAACGGCCTCGATGCGGATGCCGTGGCTGCGGTTGGCCAGCGCGCGGTAGTTGGCCAGCAGCCGCGCCGGCGCCACCGCGCCCTGGGTATCGGCCACATCCACCACGCCCTCGCGCACCAGCACTTCGACGCCGCCGCTGCGGCGTTCGTTGAGGCTGACCGCGAAGCTGGTGCCCACCGCGGTCACGTCGGTCTCCTGTGCGCGCACCACGAACGGGCGGCCGGGATTCTTGGCCACGTCGAACAACGCCTCGCCCTGCAGCAGGGTGATGTTGCGGCGCGCATCGGTATAGCGCACGCGCACCTGCGAATCGGAATCCAGGGTGATCGCCGAGCCGTCCTGCAGCGGCACGCGCAGGATCTCGCCCTTGCGCGTGGCGTAGTACTCGGCATCGTCGTCCTGCCGGTGCACGCCGAGCGCCAGCAGGCTGAGCACCGCGGCCATCCCGGCCGCCCAGCGCAGCAGCCGCCGCGAGCGCCCGAAGCGCGGCCGCGCCGGAACGACGGCCGCGGCCGGCGCCGCGCCGCTGGACAG